>NZ_PJBU01000021.1:0-5786 GCF_002863645.1 Psychrobacter sp. MES7-P7E
GTTGTTGAGCCTGAACCAGTTGTTGAGCCTGAACCAGTTGTTGAGCCTGGCGCAAATGATTCTCAGTTAACAGCACACTCTGATGAAGATCCATGCACGTTGCTGCGTTGTCCACCTCAAGAACTAACAGGTGAGTGGAACCCAGAAAAGTGGGACTACTGGCTGCAAACTGCTCGTGAAGGCGAGGTATTGGCACAAGATGAGCTAGCACTGGCACGGCAAGGTACAATGACTGGTCAATGTAATGGCAAAGCCACGTTTTTGACCAGTGTTGATAGTAAGCATTTGCAGGTCACTTTTCAGCAATTGGCAGCTAAGCTACAACAGCAATTTACGCAAGCTGACATTGACTTGAAAATTGATAGTAGTATCATGCAGACCGAAGATAAAACCCCAGAGCGCCGACAGAAAAAACGTTTAGAGCAAGCGAAAACCGTTGCTGAAACGAAATTACTAAAAACACCAGTAATGCAGTATTTAACTGAACGTGGTGAGGGTAAAATGGGTAAAGTACAGCTGTATTAAGATTTTAGAGCAGTGTTTGCTCAAAGTATCTAAAAGTATATTTATATATTGAACGTAGTTTTATATTAAATATCAAGGTGATAGCAATATATCACCTTGATATTTTTGTTTTTATTACGGGTCAAAATATATTTATCAAACAAGAGAGAACCATTTGATAACGATAAGATGAATGTAAAGTCGTTATAATGGTTAAGTTATATTAAAAACTGAAATGACGTTTAGGTGAGAATATGTTGGATAATTTACGCGGTATGGCTGTGTTCGCCAGTGTGGTCGGACATGGCTCTTTTAGTGGCTCAGCACGTGAGCTAGGTATCACAACCAGTGCAGTCAGTCAGCAAATTCGTTCATTAGAGAACGAGCTTGGTGTGGTATTGCTACATCGCTCAACTCGTAAGCTAAGCTTGACAGAAGCTGGCGAGAGCTTTTATGAAGCGGCAAAAGATGTCGTCAGCGCAGCTGAGCAAGGACGTATCAAAGTTAATCAATTGCGTGATGAGCTAGCAGGTAGTTTGCGTGTATCGACGACGCCTGAGCTTGGTGTCAATCACATACTGCCAGCACTCTCTACTTGGATGGCGGCACATGATGATTTAAGCGTCACCTATTTAGCTGACAATCAGTATATTGATATGATTGACGAGCGTATTGATATTGCCATTCGTATGAGCCCATCGATTAATGATTCTAGTCTAAGCAGTCATCCATTGACCGATGTGCGCCAACTATTGGTTGCCTCACCCCAGTATTTGCGTCAGCACAGTAAGCTAAATACGCCTAAAGATTTGGCTGAGCATCAATTAATCTGTATTGAAATCATGAAAGATGCCAATCAGATTGATATGATTCAGACTGAAACTGGCAAAAAAACGCGTGTCAAAATGAACTCGCGTATCTATACCAATAACGTGTTTATGGCAACGACGTTGGCTAAAGAAGGTCACGGTTTGGTTAGAATGTTAGAAATGGACGTCAAAAAAGAGCTTGAGAGTGGTGAGCTGGTAGAAGTGTTGACTGGCTATCAGTTACCAAGCTTTGTGCTATATGCGGTCACTTTAAACCGCGACCAACAGCCAGCTAAAATCACTCGTTGTCTAGAAGTACTTAAGAAATACTTCCATGCGAATTAAGTGTTGTTCTCACTACGCACGAAACGTTTTTAGTAAGCAGTAAGCAAAAAGCAAAAAGCCTATAGATAATGAATCATCTATAGGCTTTTTTATTGTCTGTTATTAACGTTGAAGCATGCTTTAAAATGATGGCTTTAATAGATTGATCAAACGCTCAGCGACTTGTGTGCTTTCATCACGGCTCATGTTAAGTGGTGGCAGCAAACGTACAACATGACCACCCGTCACATTAATGATCAGCTTTTGCTCATCACGGGCACGATCCACCAGTTGACTACAATCCATATCTTCAGGTAGCGCGATACCAATCATCATACCTGCACCGCGACTGCTAACGCCATGTTGACCAAATGTATCAACGATACTTTCTCTAATGAATAAACCCTCAGTCACTGCGTTTTCCATGATATTACTATTTGCTAGCACGTCATATACGCTATGTACCACACGGCTGGCCAATGGTGTACCACCATAAGTAGAGCCGTGGCTACCAGCGCCAAACAGACCATTGGCACGGCCACGTACCATGCACGCACCAACTGGGAAACCATTACCTAGACCTTTGGCTGTCGTCAACACATCAGGACGAGCATTGCTGTGTTGATAAGCAAAGTATTTACCCGTACGGCCATTACCTGTTTGCACTTCATCCAGCATAAATAGCCAGTTATGAGCGTCACATTCCGCTTGTAACTCTTCAAGATAAGTGAAGCCATTGGCTGCAGTGTTTAGGCCACCTTCGCCTTGGATCGGCTCTACAAAGATAGCGCAGATATCATCATGTTCTAGAGCAGCTTGTTTGACAGCTTCGATATCGCCAAATGGCACACGAATAAAGTCTTCATCTAGCGTATAAAATCCTTCACGCGCCTTTGGATTTGCAGTAGCTGACAAAGATAATAACGTACGACCATGGAACGATTGCTCCATTACGATAACTTTTGGACGTTTAAAACCTTGCTTGTAGGCGTATAAACGTGCCAGTTTCAATGCAGCTTCATTGGCTTCGGCGCCGCTATTGGCAAAAAACACACTGTCCATTTGGGCGGCGGTACATAGTATCTCTCCAGCACGCTCTTGCCAATCAATGCCAAACAAGTTGCTTGTATGAATCAACATACCTGCTTGCTGCTGAATCGCGTCAGTGACTTGTGGATGACAGTGTCCTAAGCCGCATACCGCGATACCAGTTAAGGCATCTAAGTAAGGCGTGTCATCTTTGGTATAGAGCCAACTGCCTGCACCGCGTGTAAAGCTGATTGGTTGACGATTATAAGTGGGCATCAGGTAAGTAGCAGACATGTAAAACATCCTTGGTATAATAATTGAGTAAAAGTGTGGATTATAGCTCGTCAGAAAAAGGCGTGGTTTCTGCAGGTAAGGTGTAATCTTCGTTTGCCCAAGCACCTAAGTCGATTAGCTTGCAGCGACTGCTACAAAACGGCTTATATTTATTGTCTTGCCAGGCCGTCTGGGTGCCGCAACGTGGACAAGGGTAGGTCTTTGGGGGCGTGTTTGCAGTAGAGTCAGTCATAAGAAAAGAGCAATGTCCTAAATGTTATTAGTATTGGTTGCATATGGCATAAGCATAAAACGCATCCGTCATTTAAATTACGACGAAACGAGGCGTACTTGCTATCGCTGTATTACTATTCAATTGGATTGACTATATAATAGCATGGGGCCGAATAATGACAAAAGACAAATGCTTTAAGGATAGTAGATGACCGACAATATTGATCTCACGCATCAGCAAGAGCGTGCCTTTCAACCACAAAAACTGTCAGCACCGCGTGACTTTATTATTCCAAATATTATTAATGACAATAAAAATGAAAAACCGTTAATGCTAGAGATTGGGGCAGGGAAGGGTAAGCATGCACTTAGCTTTGCCGCACAAAATCCTGATAAGCATCTGATAGCCATTGAACGCACGCGTAATAAATTTGAAGCATTCTCAAAATTAGCCACTTTACAAAATCTATCAAACCTAGATGCGATTCATGCGGATGCGATTGCATGGACAGTGCATGCCATTAAACCAAATAGCTTGGCTAAAATCTTCATTCTTTATCCCAATCCTGAACAGCACAATCCAAATCAGCAATGGCTGAATATGCCTTTTTTTGAGTTTTTATTATCACGCTTGCAGGTGGGCGGAGAAGTGATATTAGTCACTAATATCGAATCCTATATGGACAATGCAGAACACCAAGCAACCAAAGTATGGTGTCTACCATCAACACGTTCTCGAGTACCAGCGACCAGTCAGCGCACTCATTTCGAAGTGAAATACCTTGCCCGACAAGAAGTGTGTTGGGAGCTAAATATTCGTAAGCCGAAGTGGTATAAAACAAGATTTGATGATTGGCAGGTAAATGCTATAAGCGAAAAATAATAGCCTAAGTAAATATAGGGCTTATGTCAGTGCTCTACAATAAAGGTGGTAGTATTAAACATAAAATAGCCTAAGCAATTAAAACTGGAAAAATAAAAAGCCGTCACTAAAGGACGGCTCAAAATTTGCACGGTTTATAAATAAGGTTTTACGAGGCTGTTAGAGTTGGTATGCGCATCTAAAACAGTCAAAAAGGTATATGCACCGATAAACTTACGACTGATAAACATAAATTCTTTTGGTGGTAGATTAAATTCAAAAGATTGCATTGCGCGTGTAGCCGTAGTAGATAGGCGTGAATGTAATTTACTGTTGGCCCAAATATAGCGATCCTGCTCATCTAAACATTCGCTAGGGATATTGGTATTTTTCTCAGGGTCACTAAAAGGCTCGGTAGCCAGTAAAAATAACGAAGCAATATCTGAACGTACTTTATTACTCATGCTATCGAAAAAGTCATATCCTTTCATAGCAAGGCTCATTGCTTGCTGATCATGGCGATATCCTGCGCGTAGTAGACCACGGGCAATCGTTAATAAGTTACCATCAAACTGACGAATCGCTCCAAAATCTAGCAAAACCAATCTATCGATATCTTCATCGTTTTCGCTCACACGCACTAAATAATTACCAAAGTTGGGATCTGTTTGCATCTCACCCCATACAAAAATCTCTTGCATCATGATTTCTATAGCTGCTTGGCCAATGGCATTAAGGCGTTCATGAGGTAATAATTGTAATGCTTCCGAGACCACAGTGATACCTGGCTCGTATGACATACATAGCAGACGCTTTTTAGAATAAGTGCGATTAATCTTAGGCACGATATAGCGAGGATCATCGATTAAACGCTCGTAAAAACGTTCTGTCGTAGCCGCTTCCGCTTCATAATCGACTTCGTGATGGAGTAGGTCACGTATTTCCTCAAACCAAGCATCGAGTGCGCGTGTTTGGGGAACGATATTACTTACTTTTAACAATCGTTTGAACAAGGCAAGATCAGAATTGATAGCGTCTGCCACACCCGGATACTGAATTTTTAACACAACTTGTTCGCCAGTGGCGAGTACGGTCGCACGATGAACTTGAGCAAGAGAAGCTGTTCCGATGGGGACAGGATCAATGTCTAGCTCGTTTAGTTTGTTGCCCAGTAACTGGCGTAATGTTTGCTCAATCGTCGGCCAAGTCAATGTCGCCGTGTCATCATTAAGGGTTTGCAAAGCGCGTGTGATCTCTGGCGGCAGTATATGCTCACCATAAATCGCTAGCATTTGACCAATCTTGACGACCGAACCTTTCAATTTACCTAGCTCTGATGCCAGATAATTTGCTTGAGTTTCCATAAACGCTTGATTGCGTGCAGTACGAGCTTCTTTATTTAAGAACATACCAGACACGCTATTACCCGCCCAACGACGACCAATATTCAAAGAAGTTTTTGCAATCGACATACGACGATCAAACCCTGAGGTTTTTAGGCTATCGATTGATTGCTTGTTGCTAAAAGGTTTAGACGTATCATTTGCCATAAGTATAATCATTCATCCAATTGGTATTGATTTGCGGGTTCGAAACCTACAATACAAGGGAGACGTGATGCACAGGTACAAAATTGTATCATATAAAGCGCGTTGGTTTTATGAGCCTGAGCTGGCCATTGATAGTTACTTTGTAAGCCAATATCTAGTGGTAACTATTGATAAATAGGCGATTACTAATTTAAGTATGAT
>NZ_PJBU01000023.1:0-3870 GCF_002863645.1 Psychrobacter sp. MES7-P7E
AGTAGACGCAATTTACGTGGCACTACTACAGCAGCCCTGTAGATAACACTTAGTAAACGCCCACTATAATTAAGTAACACTATAAACATAGCATATACAGACAGCTGAATTGAAAAGTCCTATATTTAACCTCACAAGATATTTGGAACCAATCACTTATCCTTGTGCAATACAATTAGAATAAAAATTAAATAGTATTATCAGTAATCGATATTGTGAAATAAAAATCAAAATGGTGATTAAGAAATAAATCAAACACAATAAGTTCAATAAAAGGAATAATACAATGAACGAACATACTCTAAAAGGCGAATGGAACCAAGTGAAAGGTTCAGTTAAACAAAAATGGGCTGAACTAACAGACGACGATCTTACCCATATCGAAGGTAGCCGTGACAAGCTAGTAGGCCGTGTACAAGAGCGCTATGGCCATGCCAAAGAAGATGCAGAGCGTGAAGTAGATGACTGGCGTGTAGAAAACAAGTATTAATATATTCGTTGCATACTTATCCGCTGCATAACTACTGTACTAAATAAATTGAAAAACCGTATAGAAATATATGCGGTTTTTTTATGGCAGATTTATACTATATAGATATGCTGTCGGAAAAATAAATCACCGTCCTCCAGACACGATAAAACCGCATAGCAATCAATTGTTATGCGGTTTTATTGTTAACTATCCATGTTACCTATCACGACTGCTTTTCATGCATCCTTGCACAAATATTCAGTATATTGTGATACTGGGCATCCTGCCCTTTTTACTACACTACAGCTTCAGTATTACTTGCTGCTATCAGCAAAGGGTATGTGTCCTTACTTCAATTACTATTGTCATCCTGACGCTAGTTATCGAATCATTATCCTTAATGCGGTCAACTCAATCCTTGAGTCACATTCCCTAATGCCGTGTGACTATAATGCCTAACTCTCACTCGTATGTTAAGTCGCGTAAACGTCATTGCGTGTAAGCATATGCTTACAACAATCTATTTTACTTGCCACAATTATTACAACTTATTAACGCAAAAGACACCTACCGCAAAGTTTTGTACTCTATTATTGATAATGTAAGGAAATATTTCGAACAATAAACTACCAAAGACACTTGCTAGCTGCTAGCTAACTTAATAAACCAAAATACTTTTAAAATCTTATAGTTATAGAGGATATAGGTACCTTTAACCTACACGACCTACTTAATACCATCATAGGATATTGCCTCATGAAAATAATAAAACCCTTTTCTATTAAGGCCACTCTGTCTACTAGTCTTGTCGTTGCATTATTGGGTACGACAGTAGGTTGTGCGGTTGTAGGCTCAGGATATGACAATCAGCCTGTCTATCGTGGTGATAATAATAGCCAAAACAATAATTTTAATCGCGTAAGTCAGCAGCTTCGACAAGACTTGCGCCGCAAAGGCTATCAGGTTATAGATATCAGAGCTGATAGTTACCGTGGTGATCGAGCTCTTACGGCGTATGCTAAAAAGAACAACCAAGCCTACGAGCTAAAATATACTTACCCTGCCCTAAGACTCATCAGCTCAAGCAAAAAAGCATGGCCAGATAACTGGGATAATAAGTCGCAAAATAATAATAACCGCTATAAAGAAAACAAACATAAAGATAATTATCAGAATGGTCAGCGCTATAAAAAAGGCGATGTCGAAGACACTATTAAAAGAGAATCACGTTACCCAGCTATTAAACGCCGTGCTATCAACAAAGTAAGGGCTATGGGCTACCGTGTTGAAGATATCGATCTTGAAGAAAAAAACAAGCGAGGCGTCTTTGAGGTTGAGGGCAAACACGGTTCACAGAAGTACGAGATACTATTAAGTTATCCAAATTTAGATGTGATCAAAGTCAGAAAAGATTGATCGCTTTCAACATTTTTAGCTAATTACCTCGGTACGTTTAGCTTTTACCCATATTGAGCAACGATATATTACTAGGAAATCATTATGAAAACTCTATCATTTTCAACATTAAAAACAGTAGCGACTGGCAGCATAGTCGCAGCTTTATTAGCAGTGACCACAGGCTGTGTAACTGCGCCGAATGGCTACAATGGCTATGACAACCTTTACGAGCACACTCATAAGGACAATAAAGGCCATAAAAAACACAAAGACAAAAAGAACGACAAAGACAGCTATGTCTCCGTTGTCGAGCAACGAGCTGCTAGTAAAGTCCGTAGCATGGGATACCGTGTCAAAGACGTCAAATATAAAAACGGTGATCGTAAGATTAAGATAAAGGCTGAACGTGGACGCGACGATTATAAAATTGAGCTAGGCTATCCAAGCTACAACGTGATTAAGCTTAAAAAAGATTAATGAGTTGTTAAGGGCTGACATTCACTATTAATACTCAGTTGAAATATTAAAAGCTTTATAGCCAAATAAGTTAGCAAATGGCTTATTTGGTTTTTCTATGAGAATTCTTACAGTCAATCATCTGATACTTTTCTATATAAAACTAGAAATCCAAAACTTTTATCACATCATAAGCTGGCGTTTCATAGGGATGTGCCTCTTTTAACGCGGCAATGGTAGCATCGATAAAAGCTTCATCTACCACCATTTCCACTCGCCACTCATCGACCATTTCTAAACTATCCTGTGTACCAATATGCGGCTCACTGCCTGACAATGGCATAAACTGACCGGTCCCTCGTATCTGCCAACAGCATTGCTCATAGTTTCCAATCTTCCCAGCGCCAGCAGTAAACAAAGCAGATTTCACTTTGTCTAACGCTTCATCAGGAATAAAAATGGTCAATTTATACATAGGTTTACCTCATAGAGTGGTTTTAAGCATCACCTGCTAGTTCTTAGATAAAGAAGGGTGATCAGTCCATATATAACGTAGCAGCCAGTCTTTGGCATCACCTGCATAATCAATACCAATACGTGGGCGTAGTGATACAGGCGGCTGGCAACTATCATCTTCTATCCAAACTTCTGATGCCAGCGAAATAGGTTTGCCATATAAATCGCGATCAATTTGCAAGCGTTTGGTCAATTTACCAGGGCCTGCGAACTGCTTAGGATGTGTAAACTGCTTATCTGGACTGAGTTGTTGCTCTTCAATCAGACGGTCACTATCGTCAGTCAAAAACCCAGCGCGTATCAATACAGACTCAGGCGACTCTACAGAGCCGCTAATCAAATTTAGCATATGATGCACACCGTATGTCAAATAGACATAGAATACTCCACCTTGCTCATACATAATCTCTGTGCGTGCCGTTCGAGTGCCTGCATGTGAATGACACGCAGGATCATCTTGACCAATATAGGCTTCGGTCTCAGAGATACGCATACGTAGCGTTTTTTGCTGTCCATCCCTATCGGTTAGCTGTCGACATAGGACTTTACCAATCAGGTCAGCAGCGACCACACAGGTCGGACGAGTGAACCAGTCAGGCTCCAAAACGGTTGATGAGGCAGTAGACATTAGCGAAACCTTTTCTTATTTTTATGGTCTATTTGATATGAGTAAGTACTAACAAATTAGCATAAAATTAAGATAAGGTATCGGGGACAGTGTTGGCGCTATGTTTGATTTTTTATACGAGCTAAACTATACGCCCGTGCCTAAAGGGTGTTACTGGTTGATAAATAGATAGGAATTGCAGTCTGTTATAAGTGGTTCCATTATGGCAATCTGTTTTAAGTGGTCTGTTAATAGGTTTGAAGGATGGGATAACTGGTTCTATTAGGGTATACCTTAATAAAAATAAAAACCCATCTTTTATCAGAAAAACAATCATGGTTCTTGCGATTTGATTTTTATCGTAAGGTTGTGTGATTAAAATCTCCCAAGTTTAACTGTACGGATTTGACGGCAGGGGTCA
>NZ_PJBU01000025.1:0-3744 GCF_002863645.1 Psychrobacter sp. MES7-P7E
AGGCGTCAATGTATCAACCCCCTGACTAATACCTTTCTTTAGGGCTATATACCACCACCTATTCTTCCTTATACTGTCGGCTATCAACCTATTTTTATCTTCATCTTTCAATAAAGTAAATTTATTTTCGATGTAACTCGCTAACGAAAGACATAGTAAGTTATAGTTGTGATTCTTTTTAAATACGATATTTTGTATTTTTTCTACTTCCATAAAGCTTAAACTTGTTAGGTTCTCTGCAAGATATATGAGTGCTTTGTTTACATATATATCTAAGTCACCTTCAGTATCTTCAAATGATAAGCTATTTCTAATAAGGTTAATTGCAAGAGACGCTGAAGGTTCTGTATTAAACGTGTCTATCAACTCCACAGTTCTTGATAACTTTCTCAGTCTTTGTAACGGAGGTTTTTCTATGGCTAATGATGTGTTCTCTAAGAGATTTTCAAGAATAGTATCCTGATGGTCTAAAAGAAATTTTACCGCTCTAGTATCGCTAACCTCATTGTTGTTGCCAGTACTACTAATAGCAGTATAAGGTTCAATCCATCGAAGCTTATTAGATGCTATAGATGCGACAATATTGAATTCGCTCTCATCGGCTAAGATTTGAGAAGGACTCCATTTCACGTTACATATTAGCCTTTTCCTAGCTTTTGGCCATAAACTTCTCCAAAGCTCCATAATGATAGTGGCAAAAGAAGCTAGATTTTCTAAGATTAAGACAGGGTGAGTTGCTATTACTAATGAGTCAAATACGTTTTTTAACTGCTCATTAGTAATTTCTGGTAATTTTTCAGAATTCATAATTGATATTAAAATATCTGTCAAATCGTTTAATTCTATCGCTTGATTAACAGGTAACAAGGCAACCTTACTTCTAACCATTCCTCCTCTAAAAGCTCCAAAATCAGGATACGTACACCATAAGCACCAATAATCGTTAAAGACCTCACATCCAAGAACTGGATACCAAACTACATTCGCTGGCAAATAACCTGCTGGTTTATCAGTAATAGATAGCAGTTGACTTGGAAGCTCTACTTCGGAATTAGTAGTATGGATAAGTTGATGCTTATTGTCTTTATCACCATAGGTGGCATAAATAGGAAAAGCTAAATCAGAGTCAGTCATTAAGCAACCATTTAATAGGTAAAGTTAGGTCGATATTTTTCTGCTCAATAGTCTCATTTGGCGATATAACCCAGCCCTGGTTCTCTGGACCTTCATCAATAAAATCTTCATCTTTTGACGCTTCTGTTAATTCCTTTCCTAATGCAGAAAGCCCCCATATACTTAATTTATCCTCGTCCCAGTTAGAGACCAAATACGAAGCTAACATTGGTAGTCGTTGCTCTAAAATCATATGTGGAGTGGCATTTTCAGTATTTACTTCATCGTAACAGGAAAGCAAAACGGCTACCTTAGGGCTTTGAACTTTGTTAGCTATTTGCGTTTTTGATAATTGTAATAGTATCTGTAACTTTTCTACCCAGTAAGGATTTGCGTCCCAATTTGTGGAATTAGGTGATTCATGCTTCTTTTCTGGTTTTTCATTATTGGCCAATTTTTCAAGGAAATCTGGGAATGTAGGTTCGCTTTCCACCCTAATCACGATAAGCCATTTATCACTATCATCTAATTGGCTTTTCCATTTCTCATCTAACGAGCGTGTAGAGAAAATAGTATCCCATTGCTCACCTGCGTATTCAGGCCAATTTATATCAAACTCTTTACCATTTTCATCTATTAATGGTATTTTTAGGCTATTCCAAGTCTCAGCCACAGTATGAGCAGAAGCTTTACCTTCGCTTAGTGCTTCAAAAACCTCACCAAGCATTTCTAAATTTGCTGGTGTTCCATTGATATTTAGTGAGCTTCGAGGCTCTTTAAGACGACCATAAAGTTGTCCAAAAAAGTGTGTTTTACCACTGTTAGCTCGACCAATAACCAATATATTTTTCTTAGACATGACTTCCTCGGTAGCACATAAAAGGTGAGTTGCTCACAATAGGGTCAGAAACTATTATCGGTTGTCTGAATGACTCATTCTCTAGTAATAAATCATGTATAACATTAGTAACTGAATCTGGGTTTTCTATGGTTACTTTATATTGTTTGGCATGTGGAATATTAAATAAAAGCTTATCAGTAATTTGTTTTTTCATTCTGTCTGAAATCGGGTTTTCTACTAACTCATCGGACTTAGTCCAAATTAAAGCTGTAGGTTTTTTTTTGGTAAATGGAATGAGTCTTTCAAATAACATAAATAACTCTTTTCGTGCCTTTCCTCTATTTTCTCCTGCAAACTTATTACAATCAGCTGTTATGATAAACATGTCTGAGTTCGTAGCCATCCATTGCGCACCACCCGCATTAGGATCATCTGAGTTTAATGACCATGTAGTGAACCATTCGCCAGGAGCATCAGTAAGTAACAAGTCGATCAAATTGCTTTCATTATCTCTTAATGCCAGGTGTAGTAACCCTGGAACCCTCTCTGATTGTCGAGAAGTATGAGGTGGGAAAGTGGACTTAGTTGTATCGAGTCTTGAATAAGATGACAGGTTCTCCCATGCTACCAAGCTTTTAGAACCAGCAAATTTATAACTTAATTTAAGTCCTTGGCGTATATAATTTAGATAAGCAATCAGTAAGAATGTGGTTTTTCCCGTGTCATGCGAACCAAACACACCAATAAAACGGCTTTCGCCTCGTGCCCGAATTTGGCTTAAGTCTTGTATTCCTAAGTTATTACCCGACCACCATATCCTATATTGCTTTAATTCAGGATTTTCTGTAGTTTCTTTTAATTTAACTTCAAAATATTGGCATTCATTAGGATAATCCTTACCCTCACTACAAGCTCCGCCATCACCGACATAACAATCTTTTCCCTCTCTAGAACAAACACCACCTACGGTTATTTCACTATCACTCATACTCATGTCTCTACTTGATTTTCAGCAGATTGTTCTCGAAAAATAGCTTGAGCCAATTTAGGAAGACTAATTTCTGTATCTTTGGAGATACTCAGTTTAGATATAGCGGTATCTGTATCGAAAGAATCATCAGAAAAAGCGTAACTAACAAAGTCCTTCAGTGACCAATTGTCTTTATAACCAATTGTTAGTTGCCGAATAGTCTCTTTCGGGACACTATCTTTATTTTTTGAATAAAATTCCCATATCTTTTCTAAAGAAAACTTTTCTTCAATATCTATATTAGGTAAGTCGGCAACTGTTTCAAAGATTAAATAAGAAATACTTGCTGGTGGCGCATTTTCCATTAGAGACAGTAAATCACTCACCATGACTATTAAGGCAATTTTACCTTCAAACTCTCTATAGCTTTGATTTAAGGAAGGAGAGTATAAAGCCTTACTCCACCAAATGGTGTCTAACTTTAAATTTTCATTAGACCTAATATTTTCATTTATACTATTTCTGTATTGTTCAAATTTTTGATACTGGCTTTGATAAAGACTTTCTCGGGTCGTAAAATCTTCAGATAATTTAGTATACATGGTTTGAAAGTCCTGGATGCCTTCAAGCTCAGTACTTAGTTCAAATGTAGGAAGCTTTCTTGGAAATGGTATTTTATTCCCTTTTCCGTTCTCTAGAAGATCGAAACTTGAATATTCCTCACTTTCTTTAGACCATTGTGAAAATATACTTTCAAAGACTTCTTTTTCTTCTGCGAACCGTTTGAAGGGTAGCATATCAGCAATTGTATTCCACAGTA
>NZ_PJBU01000026.1:0-3626 GCF_002863645.1 Psychrobacter sp. MES7-P7E
ATCGAAAATAGTCTTTGAAAATACATATCAACTAATTGGACAATAGGTTAAATTCTCACCTTCCAAATCCTCAATGCCTAACTTAATAGTATTAATGAATGGTAGATGCAGCCACATTGCAGTTTCATAAGAAGGTAAAGCACATTTACCTTCTTCGAGAATACTATCTACAACGGTAGAAGTCATTTCACTCTGAAATAATAGTGGAAATTCACCTTCTAAGATATGCCATTTCCAATTATCTACTGCATATGCATAATTAACGACACCATTGTACTCATCTATAAACAGTTTGATAGAATCTGAAACTATTGTGATGGTAGGAAGCTGAACTTCGCTGTTAACCGGCTGTAAAGATGTCAGTGAAAAGCTCATACTATTATTGATGCTGCCTGAAATAGTTCCAAACACCTCTTTGAATTGTGGGCGTTTCGACTGTTCAACAGTACGTCCAATTCTATTCCATTCTAGCTCAATATCTTGCCCTTCAGTATCTGTTATCCAAGTAAGAAAATCTAGAAAGTGTAGGCCATTACTGCCTAAGCCCCAGTTTACCCCTGACACTTGAAAGGATAGCTTTTTTGCCTCTCTAATCTCCGACAAGAAAGGCTTATGAATATCAAACATTCTTCTTGGATGGTTAACCCAAACATTTACACCTTTCTCTTCAATTAAACTATCAATTTCTGTATAGCTTAAAGAATCCTGAAAAAGCACTTTTTCTAAAATTAAGTTTCTTATGTTTTTGGTATTGAGCAATTCTACCACTACCTTCGCTCTAATATCTGAATTAGTAGCAATAATAGCTATATCGATATTTTCTGATAAGCTTTGCAAGTCACTTACAAATTTAAGAGTAATATTTTCATTAGTTCCTACTTCTTTAAATCTTTCGAAAGCTTGATCGATATTAGCTTGGTTTGGCTCAAAACATTCAATAGCCAGTTTATTATTAGATCTAGCGAGACCTTGTAGATGCCTGCTACCTAAATTACCTACCCCTATTAGAGCAGCTCGATATACTTTATCATTGCCCCTTTCTATAGAGAGCTTAGAAAATATAGCTGTAGCTAATGCACGATGTCCTGGAATACTCAAATGAACATTATCACTTAATATTCCCGCATTTTTTTTCACACTTGTTAGTACTTCTGTTATATCTAAAAACTTAACTTTTTCGAATTTTTCTGCTGCTTGCTCTAACACTAAATTATATCGCTTACAATTATTAATTGCTCCTGGCGAAGTAAGTTCATGAGATTCAGGGAAAGGAATGATACTTATAAATGTGACGGATTTGACTCCCCCTTCCAATGCTCTCATTACTATCTTATTAACGTTTGATACAAAAATTTCATAAGGAACATAGCTAAAATTATCCTGAGATAGAATGATTTCTTTGCGGTAAACTTTAGCAAATTCAAGCATTCTTTTTTTGATATCAGGAGATAAGGAAGCCATTGCTGTTCTTTGCTCTTCAGAGAAAATTCTTTCAGCAGAGTCATTGATACCCAAATGTATCACCAGATGCTTATTCAAAGTTATTTCTACTAAATCATCCCACTTATCCAATAATTTGGTAGTAGTTAAATATCTTTGAGCCCATGGCATTAGCTTTAAACCATGGCTATTATTATTAAACATATAAGCATATGAACGTGTCATACCAAAGTTTATATTTTTTACTTCTAAAGGCCTTGGTAATGCTAATGAATCTCCAATTAGTATCACGTCTTCTCTGCCACGAGATATGCCAAAGGTCTCTCTAACTTTCCGTTGAAATACCCTAGCGTCCTTAATCCAGAGCATCTGTTCTTTATCATACTCAAGCTTAGCACTAGGTAAACTGGTCAATAACTGGCGCGTATTTTTAAATATCTCAATAGCTTTATCTAATTTGAAACTATTTGCCAAGTAAGAAGCTTTCTCTAAACCTGCTACTATTTCAGATTCCACACTAATTTTTGCTGCTATAACATCTCTTTTATTTTTTTTCTTAATATTAGAATGTCTAGATTTTTTAGACTTAGATGCTAATAATAAGTCATGAATAAAAGTCTCTGTATTGACTTTTTTGAATAGTTTTTCAGAGTCTGTTTTATCTTCCTTGAACTGTATATCTTCTATTATCTTATTAAATTGGTGCGCTGACTCCAAATAGTAAAATATTCCTTCGTCAACTTCTTTCTGATAGTTCTCGACTCCCATCTTACTAGTTACAATATTAATAATACCAAAATAACTCGCCTCTACGGCTAAGGCTGAACCCTCAGAAATAGTTATGTTAATATATTTGAAAAGTTCGCTAAATAAAACACTATCAATTTCAGCATCCAGCAAAACATTTTTATTCACGGTAGAAAAGTCAGAACTCGAAAAAGGCTCACACTTAGGATGATGTCTGATTACCCAAAGAATATTCTCATTCTTAGTTGCATCAATTATATCTCTATATATTTTTGGGATTGTTTTTTGGTTCTGCATCACAATAAGTATTTTATGTTCATACTTATCATCGCTTAATACGCTTAAAATACCTTCAGAAATACTTGAAGGAATTTTCTTAATTTTTTCTAGCCAAGGCGCACCCATATATATGGGTTGATGCTTTTCTGAAGGTATTGAGTACCGGATGTTGTTGAACTCTTTCTCACCCCAAACTGCAAAATAGTCAGGGATTTCTGGGTAGCCCTCAAGTGGCATCTCATCATAATTAGTATAGAGAGGATTCCAACCTACTTGTAATCCATGCTGTATATCAACAGTTAAAATACCTAATTCATCTGCTGCAGATATGAGAGGTGCATTATAATGAAAAGCATATAGAAAAATAATCTTAGGATTAATCTTACCTAAGACTTCCTTATAATATTCTTTTAGATGAAGCTCATAGTCCATATTCTCCTTGAGAAGTGACTCAGTCATTGGGTTCAATGAAGGAATGAACTGCTTCATGGTATTTGATAACGCAGGATGAATTTTAAAATCGCTAGAGTAGCCCACTCTTTCAATCTTTGGAGGTAGAACGATAGTTGTTGGATGAGTATAATCTTGTGTTAAAGATATCGAGCTAGATCCTGACTTGACAAACTCTAGCTTAATTGTGTTAGCTACTTTCTTAGCTACTTCATAAAAAGGATCAGTAACTCGATGGTAAATCTTACCGTTTTCTAAGACGACTTGCTCTGAAGAATTCATATTTACTAAGAATATTATATCAGCCTTAACATTATCTAAATCCACCAACTCTTTCGCATTATACTGAGCTATGGCTACATCTCTAAATTCATCATTGACCTGAGTATTCTTAGAGTTATAAATATGAACTGAACTGACATTCTTCCAATTATTTTTTCCTATAGCAACAAAATTCATATGTATCCATAAATTATTTCTTAGATATGGCCATATTTTTTTGTCGTTCAACTCCAAGCTGTTAACATCAAACTGTTGTGTAAAGACTGTTACTTCCTCAAAATAATCTTTGAATAGTTTCGTTTTTGGCTTACTCTTTGCTTTAACGTTAAGCTGAGCATTTTCTACTATAGTCAAAGCCTTATTAACTATAACTTTTTGACTAGTATTACTAGAAGATTTCACATTAAGGGAAGACTCCTTATTTGTAG
>NZ_PJBU01000027.1:0-3569 GCF_002863645.1 Psychrobacter sp. MES7-P7E
GAAGTAAAAGCGCTACTACACGCTCACTATACTAAGGTAGCGCTTGCAGATAATTAATGCTTATGACTACTGTTTTATTTTTAGACATAGTAATTCAGCAAAGCATAATTATTTAAGTTCATTACCTGACGTATTACGTATCTTTTAGTACTCGATAAACTGTAGCCACTCCAACACCACAGGCCTTAGCTATTTCATCTTTTTTCATATTGTTTTGACTTGCTAATTCTCTAATGCGTTTGTGCTTCTGTGTATTAGCTTTTTTGCCTGTAGGTTTATAACCACTATTAGCTAATCCTTGCTTAATACGCTCTCTACGCTTGTCATTATCCAATTTAGCCATTGTTGCTAATAAATCAATTAGCATGTTGTTGATTACAGCCAATATCTCTCCACTCATGCCAGTATTGATTGTATGCGTAGTAGGTAGGTCTGCTACGATTAACCTTAAGCCTTTATCTTTGATACGCTGCTTTAGAATCGCAAAATCATCTTGAGATAGTCTGCTTAATCTATCCACGCTTTCAACCAATAAAATATCGCCTTGCTCGGCGTCTTTTAGCAGCTTAGCTAATGCTGGTCTATCGAGCTTTGCACCACTGAAGTGCTCAACGTAATCAACATAGCTATCACCATAGCGGCTACTGAAGGCAACCAAATCTACTAATGCTCTAGTAGCGTCTTGATCCTTGGTGCTGGCTCTCACATAAATACGAACGGTCATAACGCCCCTCTATTACTTAGAATTGATAATTAATGTTCATTGATAATATCAGGATATTACTATCGTTTAATTACTAATATAAGTCAAATGATAGCTAAATTATCGTTTAGAGGTTTTATTTTTTGAGTATAGGTTAATGATAGAAAATATGGTCGCTACTAAGAATAGGCTGTTAAGAGCCGCTCACTATAATTGCAGACTGTCTCGATTAGATGTATAATATAGACTGTAATCTATATATTGGTTTTTATATGTGGACTGTCATCACAACAGAGCTGTTCAACCAATGGTTTGATCAGCAAGATGAATCAACGCAAGAAAAAGTACTGGCAGCTTTGGTGGTTTTAGAACAGCAAGGTCCAAGCTTGGGTCGCCCTTTAGTAGATACGGTGTATGATTCAAAGTTTACCAACATGAAAGAGTTGCGTATTCAGCACAGAGGCAATCCACTCAGAGCCTTTTTTGCCTTTGACCCAAAGCGGCAAGCGATTGTGCTTTGTATTGGTGATAAAGGTAATAAAAAGCGTTTTTATAAAGAAATGCTAGCCACTGCAGACCAGCAGTATGAGTGTCACCTCAGAACTTTAGGAGATCCATAACATGACTAAGACATTACAAGAGATGTTAGCTGAGCGCTCTTTGGATAGCCAAGCGCGTATTAAACAACTGGCAGAGCAATTGCTTTTAGAAAACCAGCTGTCTCGTATTCGTGAAGAGTTAGAGATCTCTCAAAAAGAACTAGCTCAAACCATGGGTATTAAGCAGCCTTCATTGTCTGCTATAGAAAATCGCGGCAATGATCTTAAAATATCAACCATGAAAAAATATGTTGAAGCTATGGGTGGCAAGCTTCGTATCGACGTTGAGCTGCCAACAGGGAAGCACATAGGCTTTAATGTGTAATAATAAATTCAAGTGATTCAAGCGCTAATAAGCCACCTTCTTATAGGTGGCTTTTTTATTACTAAGAATAGGCTAATGTTATTAGAAAAGCACAGCAGCCCGTCCCTTAATTCAAAAACCTGTTATAGATGGTTCCATTATAGCAGTCTGTTTTAAGTAGTCTGTTAATAGGTTTTCGGGGCTTTTTAGGTGGTTCTGCTAGGGTATAGCTTAGCTTAGAAGAACTACCCTTAGGATATCTAATTGGTTATATCTCTAATAATATAAACTCCTTAGTGAAGTGCTATTAAACAACCTTGTCATTCTAGCCTATAGGGCGAAAAATCATTTTTAGATTACTATTATGCTCAAGAATTTTTTCCTCAATTCTCGTATATTCTTGCTTAAATTTGTCATCAATTTCATGCAAACGTTCAGAGTACTGATTCTTTTTCATTTCAATTTTTTGCGCTTTTAGTGCTTGCCATTCTGCCACTGTTTGCATGAAGGCGTCATGCTCAAAATTAATACGGTCTTGGAAGGTTTTCATAGCATGAGGAATATCTAGACCGGCTGACATTACTGTACTAATCTTTTGCTGAGCCTGTTTAAATTGCATTCTTACTTCGGCATGTTTAATGGTAGTGTCATCAACGGTACGTAGCTCAGTAGTTAATCCCACTTTAGATAAACCAGCAATCAACCATTTAGTTGGGTCATATTGCCACCATTTTACCCCATTACGGTAGTCGTATTGAAAAAAGTGATGGTAATTATGATAGCCTTCGCCCCATGTGAATATAGCGAGGAAAAAGTTGTCACGTCCACTATTCGTATCGGTATAAGGACGTGAGCCAAACATGTGGCAAAACGAGTTAATAAAAAAAGTAAAGTGATGGGTTAATACTAAACGTAATAGACCAACAATCACTAATGAGCCCCATACTGAGCTATGCTGAAGAAACCGTAGAGATAAACTTGGTAAACTAGCGACTCGACGAGGAGTTTACCATGACCAAGAAAATCAGAACTTACAGCACAGAATTTAAAGCAGAAGCCGTAAAGAAGATAGCAGACAACAACGGTAATGTTTCAGCCACTGCCAAGCAACTTGGTATAGCGATGCAAACCTTATCAAACTGGCAGAACAAAGCCAATCAAGGCAAGCTTTTAGGAACTGAGCAGTATGACCCTGAGCTTATGGCAGCTATTCAGGAAATAAAGCAGCTCAAACGGCAGCTTAAAGTGGCTGAAGAGGAACGAGAGATACTAAAAAAGGCCACGGCGTACTTCGCGAAGCACAGTTGATGAAGTACGTCTTTATCAAAGACAACCAGTACCTTTTTAGTATTACCTGCATGTGCCGCGTATTAAACGTAAAACCATCAAGCTACTACGACTGGATAAATCGTGAGATGAGTGAACAGCAGATACACCGTAATCACTGTGAGATATTAGTTAAAGCGGCTCACAGTGAAACTAAAGAACGTTATGGTGTTGATCGACTGCATGCAAAGCTAATAGAGCAAGGCCATGACATTAGCTTATACATGGTCAGACGTATTAAAGAAGAATATGGAATCAAATGCCGTCGTCACAAACGTTTTAAAGTCACCACCAACTCCAATCATAACAAGCTTGTCTATCCAAACGTGCTGGATCAGCAGTTTGATGCTAAGCGACCCAATGAGTCTTGGGTCAGTGACATCACTTATATTTGGACTGCTGAGGGTTGGCTATACTTAGCAGGTGTTAAAGATCTCTACACCAAAGAGCTTGTTGGATATGCCTTAAGTAAGCGCATGACCGCCGATTTAGTCTGTCGTGCATTGAATATGGCAATTAAGAATAAAGGTCCAAGCCAAGGGCTGATTGTACATTCTGATAGAGGCAGCCAGTATTGCAGTCATGCCTATCACAAAATTATCAAGCAGCATTATTTTAAAGGCTCAATGAGTGGTAA
>NZ_PJBU01000028.1:0-3046 GCF_002863645.1 Psychrobacter sp. MES7-P7E
ATGTCTAGTCCTAGCACTTTTCTCATATAACTTGAAAGCTTATTATATATTTGCTCATCTTCAGTAACAGTTGCTCCTGTTGCGATAGGTGCAACATGGACAGAAAACTCTGGTTCTGCTGGTAGTCCTCTCGGGTTGAGTAATAATAAATCTTGAATATATTCTATACCCGCTTCGGTTAACTTAACTGGTTTCTCGATATAACCTCTTTTTCTAAGTCTCAAGATAACATCGCTCCAATCTGGACACTTTTCATCAAAATTATCTTGTTCAACTGGTTTCTTATTATCTATTAATTGACTCAATACCCAGTTTTCTTGCGCTTCTAAAGAATACTGAGGCTTTAATTCCATCCATGCCATACTCTGATTTTTATATAACGTACTTGTACGTTGCATGTTTTGAACTATTGTTTCACTTGGTTTGTACTGCAACGTATCGCCTTGAAAGACTTCGATACCATTCTCTACAACTCGCTTACCAACATCATAAGACCATAAACGATCTGCAAAGATAACATCTCCAAGTTGAGTTTTACCTCTTCTGCCAGCACATATACCACTCATAGCAAGACATTTAGGGTTTAACTCACTTATTAAGCGTCCAACAACAGCTTGTACACTTTCTCTTCCCATAGATGCTACCCATGTTGCAACAATAGTAATAGTAGTGCCCGAATCGGTTACAAATTCAGCTTTAGAAGCGTTTCTATCACTGACATTAAATTCTTGCCAGTTTTTAGATATTCCACTATTTACCTCAATGAGTTGGTCATATTCATCTTTTAATGCACACATTATCAAAATATCGGTATTAGAGGGAGTTGAGTACATTTTAGATCCTAATTGTAACTTTCAAATTTTTATAGTTTAACACTACTTCAAAATACGGTAGTGTGTTTGTCCGCATCAACATGAGAAGGCGGTTTGACAGCAGCAGTCATACTAATCAAATATTTATATTTATGGAATATACCAATACTTCACAAAAATTGATAGTTACAGAGCATTTGTATATGACAGGTAATATCGCAACTAGCCAAATCAACGCTGAAAAATATCTGAAGTAGCTTAAAGTAGCTCTACCAGAGCAAATTAATAAGACATTGCATTATCAGTCGATATCTGGAGAGAGTGAGCCTTTCATATGACAAATTACCATTCAGCATCTTAAGTACTTAACATGTCAGCCATCTATGGCTGAAAACAAAGAAGTAAGTTAGTCGATACACCTATATTGAACAGATTTAGTGAATAGCAGGTGTTCAATATAGCTTGTGACCGCTTGGCTTGCCTATTGCAGTTGCTATCATATAGATTCACAAATAGTCGTATAACGTATTCATCGTCTTCAGGAAAAATCATATGGATATTAAAGCCTTACCTACTCCGAAGCAGTTTCTCAAAAACAGACGTCCCGAACAATTCTCTTCTTCTGAAAAAATGATTAGTAGTCAGCTTGACAGAGTACACCTTGAAACCTACTTATCTAACCTAAATGCTAAGAGCAAAGAGCTCGCATTTGAAACATTTGTCAAAGAAATATGCCAAAAAACTATTTGCCCAAACTTGCTTGAGCAAACTGGCCCTGTAGCAGGTGGCGATGGCAAAACGGACACACAGACTTTTCCAGTCTCAGAGCAGAACAAACTACTTTGGTATGTAGGTGTAAATAGTAATGCTAATAATGAACGTTGGGCATTCGCAGTCAGCACTCAAAAGTCATGGAAAACAAAATGTAAAAAAGATGTTGAGAAAATAGTTGAAACTAATCGAGGCTATACTAAAGTTTTTTGTATTACAAATCAGCTTGCTAAAGCTGATCAAAGAAGCAAGCTTGAAGACGAGCTTTCAAACCAATACAGTATTCAAGTCTGCATCTTAGATATTAACTGGTTATTGGATGAGACTTATAAAAATAAACTTGAGTATATTGCTATTGATACTTTACAGGTTCCAACTAATTTCAAACGAGAAATTATCCTCAGTCCTGAGGACTATGGCAAGAAGCAAAGGCTTGAGAAACTTACTTTTCAAATCAATAGTGACATTAATCCTAATGAAATTACTTTTAATCAAGTTAATATTTTCTTAGATATTGCTGAGTTGAGTAAGCAACTTGAAAATCCAGTGTTTGAGACACAAGGTTTGTATGACCGAGCTGTCAAAATAGCTCAAAGGTATGGTACAACAAACCAAATATTTTATGCCTATTACAACTATGCTAGAGCTTCATACTACTGGCATGAAGATTTTAAAAGTTTCGAAAGTAACTTTAAGAGCGCGTACGAAACAATCACTGAATCCAGTAACTCTATTCTCTGGGCAGACTTTGTTACTTTATTAGTTATTCAGATTAGTCATCGATATAGACATGAAGGACAAGGTACTTATGCAGTTGATAATGTTACAAACAATACTGTTTCTCAGTTAAATGAAATCATTCTGGATAAAAGCCGACCTAGTAACGCTTTACAAGCAGAAATAGCTTTGACTCAGCTACAGCTTATTCTGAACTTTGATAGTAAAGATAAAATGGAAGAAATCTTTCAAAGAATCCAGAAAGTATGCCAACAAGGTGAATATCTAATAGGTTTTTCATTTGAAAATATTTATGGGTATATTGATCAGTTAGACGATATATTTCATACTTACCCAAATTATCAGGCGCTACAAGACTACCTAACTGAACAATCTATCAAACGTAATGGTGACTTAAAGACTAGTAAAATAGCTCTTGAGCGTGGTATTAAGCAGGCAGAGAGAGGTAACTACTATAGAGCTATTCAATTGATTGGAAAGACTTTAGTAGGCTTAAATAAAGAAGAAGCACTTGAAGAGATGACTTACGCCAATATGGCATTATCGGATATATATTCACAAGTCGATTTGCATTGGGCAGCAAGAGGAACTCTTTTAAACGCAGCTTCGTTGTTGACAAACTACTTTCATAAAAATAAAGTTATTCTTCCATTGGCTATAGAAGCATACTTCTCACTAGCTTGGAACGAACTTACTCTTGGCCGTATTGCTCAATCATTAACATG
>NZ_PJBU01000030.1:0-2214 GCF_002863645.1 Psychrobacter sp. MES7-P7E
TCATTAGGAGTACCGTCAGCAGCCATTTCATTCAGACTTGCTGTACCAGTGATGCTTACTATTACTGGATAGTCAACGGCGATGGTCGCTTGGTTAGATTTCTCGCCCGTTTTATCAGACACCACATAGTCCACTGGCGTTGGATCCGCTGTAAAGCCTGACACTGGTGTGAAGATCACTTTGCCTGTACTGCCATCAACGGACCAAGTACCTTCGCCATCTACCACTACATTGGTGACTTCATTGCCTGTCACAGGGTCGATCAGCTTGACTGTCGTTGGGTCTAAGTCGTTTTCAGGGTCGCTGTCATTCGCTACCACGTCGATGATGACGGGCTGACCTGTTTCACCTTTAGCAACATCATCGGTAGCAACAGGCGGCTTGTTAACAGGAGGGGCTACTGGTGTTTTATCACTACTACTATTACTATTGCCAGCTATTAAACCGACCAGTCCTAGACCAGCAGCAGCCGGTATCCACCAAGGTATAATAGTAGCATACTCTTGGCCACCCAAAGCCTGCCCTTCTACCGCACCCTCTTCTAGCTGTGTTACATAATCATAGGTTTCGCCAGTATCTGGAATATAGTAATAGTACTCTCCATCTTCAGCGATTCCGAGCAAGGCACTATCTGTATTATCATAAAACCCTTCTATAATCAGGTCGCTTTCTTGACCTTCTTTTTCAAATGAGACATGCAAGTCGTTCTTGACACGTTTAGTAATAATATGGTTAGGCGCACGACCAATAGCAGTATCGTGAAACTCATAGTTCACTTTGTTCGTAGCAGTGATTACCGTAGGGACACCATCTTTGGTGACAACAGATATTTGGTCAACGGTCTGAGTAGCATCATTTATTTTTACGATGACAGTATTCATTGGGTTACCTTTTTTTAATGATAGCAGTACCATTTTAGATTTTATATGCACGGTTTCAGTGGTTATGAAATTTATTTGATATTAATTATTTGGTCGCTCTTCAATAATGGCAATCACACGGCGATTAAGCTGACGGCCTTCTACAGTATTATTGCTGGCTCTTGGCTGTAACTCACCATAACCAATGGCATTCAGACGCTCAGGTGCAGTCCCAAATTGAGTGATTAACACTTCTTTTACAGCATCTACTCTACGTTGTGATAATGCTTGGTTATATTTTTCACTAGCACGGCTATCAGTATGTCCCTCGATAGTAACTAACGTATTAGGATATTGCGCCATAAACTCTGCTACTTCAGAGATCTTAGAATAGTAGTCTGGTTTTACTATAGATTTGTCGGTGTCAAACAGTACTTCGAGTTCAATAGTCATTTTTTCAGTTAATACGGCTGGTTGTTCTACTACTGGTGCTGGCTGCGTTACTGGTGGTATTGCAATCACTGGTGTAGGACAGTTGGGGACGACACGACTAATTTGGTGCGTTTGATAGCGCTTGGTTGCTAATAATGGCAATGCACTCTCTGTTGTTATCTGATCCAGTGTTCCTTGTCCACTTTCGTCCATGTCTACGTAGAAGAAGTACGTTTGACCACTAGCTAATTGGTAATCTTTTTGCTCAGCGAGCAAGTTATTGTCTTTAAAGCCAGTGGCATGAGCGCTTAGTTGGTTTGTGCCTACACAAGAGTTGACGGCGGTGTAGTTACCAGGATGTAGGCTGACTTGAAATCTGTCGTTGATTGCGATGTTGGCACTGGTTTGCTCAGGATCATTATCATTTTTTCGGATGAATATCAGGCGAGTTTCGTCATTAGCCACTTGTTCTGCTAGCATCTTACTAATATCAGTATCTACTTGGTTATTCCATGCGACTTTGCCAACACGTCGGCTATCTCCATCGTTATCAATACTATTATTGCTAGTAGTAGCACAGGCAGATATACCAAAAAAAATCGTTGGTAGCATAATAGTAGTGATGGCCTTTTTAAATACCTTTTCCATAGTAGATTCCTAATTTATTGGTTAAGTTATACGCTGGCTGCAATAAGCTAAGCTCGTTTTGAGATAATACTCAATCATAGTTTATAATGCGTTGACGTTAATTGTTGTGGCTCTCTATGTGATACGCAAGATTGTTTTGATAGTTTTTAGGTGTTATTCCAAACCAATTTTTAAAAACTCTGAAAAACTGACTGTGTGATTTGTAGCCCAATAAATACGCAATATCGGTTGTTGATAAATTCTGTTCAGTTAAATACATTTTAGCTAGGCGCTT
>NZ_PJBU01000069.1:0-97863 GCF_002863645.1 Psychrobacter sp. MES7-P7E
TTAAAGGCCCTTTTCTTATGTCTATATAAAACACTACAGCAGAAATTAACGCGAATACGTCGGATCCGCTGCTGCTGTAAATAATACATCAGTAGAAGAGTTCAAAGCAGTCTCAGCTGAGTCCTGAATCACACCGATGATAAAGCCAATCGCAACTACTTGCATCGCGATATCATTTGGAATGCTAAATAAGCTAGCAGCGAGTGGAATCAATAGCAATGAACCACCAGCAACACCAGAAGCACCGCAAGCACTAATCGTAGCAACCAGACTGAGTAGCAGCGCTGATGCAAACGTCACTTCGATACCCAACGTATGAGCAGCAGCAAGCGTTAAGACGTTAATCGTAATCGCAGCACCCGCCATGTTAATGGTGGCCCCTAGTGGGATGGTCACCGAATAAGTGTCTTCATGCAATCCAAGCTTACGGGCAAGGTTCATGTTGACTGGGATATTGGCCGCTGAACTGCGTGTAAAGAAGGCAGTAATTCCTGATTCGCGCAGACATCTGAACACGAGTGGATAAGGGTTCTTGCCAGTTTTGATAAGGACGATAAGCGGATTGGCAACCAACGCAATGAATAACATACAGCTGATTAATACCATCAAGATACGTGCGTAGCCTGCCAAAGAAGCAAAGCCTGTCTCAGCAACCGTGCTAGCGACTAGGCCTAAGATACCAAATGGGGCTAAAGCAATAATCCATTTAACCACTTGTGAGATGGCATCAGCGAAATCACCGACAACATTACGAGCAGTATCACTGGCTTGGCGCAGTGCAAAACCAATAATAATTGCCCATGCTAAGATACCAATATAGTTGGCTTCAGCGATTGCATTGATCGGGTTAGCGACCAGGTTCATGAGCAAGTTCGTCAAGACTTCTTTTAGGTCAGCAGGTGGTACTTGCGCGATATCGGCGTTGATCAAGACCAGCTCAGTTGGGAATAAAAAGCTGGCACCGACTGCCGTTAGTGCTGCCAAAAAAGTGCCGAACATGTACATGATAAGCACTGGCTTTACGTAGACTTCATTGCCACTACGATGTTGACTGATGGCTGCCATAACCAGAATAAATACTAGGATGGGAGCGACTGCTTTTAGTGCGCCGACAAAGAGTGTACCGAGCAACCCTATGGCGGTGCCGATACTTGGCGCTAGCCAACCAATCAATACCCCTAACACCAAACCAATAATAATAAGCGGCACCAGCCCTATACGCTGATACATTGCAATTAATGAACGCATCTGTACACCCTCAAGTCCGTTAAAAGTAAGTGAATTGTCACAACAGAAAATTTATCGAAGGATGGTAGCATTTTTTGACATATTCGCATACCGCTCATAGCAGTAGCTGTTGCGTGCAAACAGAGGGATAGTAGAGTTATAGAACTAGTATAAAAAAGAATGTAGCACTTATAGGCAAGGGCTAGCTACTCAGAATACCTCATTTATAGGAGAGTAAAAGCAGCGATATAGGCAATGATATATAAGGTAGGAAGAGATTTCGCTATGAAAGGTAAGAGGGAAATAAACAGTAGAGCTACACCTTAAAGTGGGTCAAATCGTAACCTAATTGCTGGTAGGCTTTATATTTATTGCGACCTTCTTGTGTACTTGTGGCATCAGGTTGGATCAGCTCAAGGACTCGAGAGGGTTTTGAATTATTGGTAGCAGCCATAAAATCGTTGACGGGACGAGTCGTCGTATTGAGCACGATACCATTAAAATCTGCTGGCATATGATTGCCTAGCAGTACAGGCGCTGATACTTCAGAAGTAGCAATGTTGATGTTGCTATCATCAGTACCTCTATCATTGGTACTTTTATTGTCAGTATCAGAAAGACATTGATGCGGTATAAAACTCGTAGGTTCTTGTGCCCAAAGTGCCGTATCTAGATTTGCTAGTAATGTCCCATCTTCAATTAAAATCAGCAAAGACTGAGCGCTTTTGTTAAGCGCCGTCTGCGTCAGCTGACAAATAAAGCCCAAGAAATCTTGGGCCTTACTCTCACTTAATACATAAAAACTAATTTTCATAAATGGATTAAGCCATCTCTGCGCTGTTTTTTAGATATTGCATAAACAATGGCACAGGACGACCAGTGGCTGCTTTGTCTTTACCTGAGTTCCATGCAGTACCAGCGATGTCTAAATGCGCCCATGCTTGACCTTCTTCAATGAAACGCGATAAGAAGCAGGCGGCAGTTACCGCACCAGCACCTTTACCACCGATGTTTTGCATATCAGCGATTGGTGAGTCAAGCTGAGCTTGATATTCATCATCCAAAGGCATATGCCAAATAAGATCGCCTGATAGGTTGCTAGCATTTTCTAAATCAAACAGGACATCTTCATCATTACTAAATACGGCTGAACGAACATGACCTAGTGCAACTACACAAGCGCCAGTCAAGGTGGCAACATCGATGATGGCTTTTGGCTGATAGCGCTGCACGTAGCACAAGGTATCTGCTAGTACTAAACGACCTTCAGCATCAGTATTCAAGATTTCGACTGATTTACCGTTCATTGCTTTAACGATATCGCCTGGACGTGTTGCATCACCTGATGGCATGTTTTCAGCACAGGCTAGCGCACCAACGACGTTGATTGGTAGACGAGCTTCGCACAACGCTTTGATTGTACCAAGTACTGACGCCGAACCACCCATGTCAAACTTCATCTCATCCATCGCCGCACCTGGCTTGATTGAGATACCGCCTGAATCAAAGGTTACGCCTTTACCGACTAATACGATAGGTGCGTCGTCATTGGTCGCTTGTGCATTGTCATTGCTATTTTTGCTTGCATTTTTAGCTGACTTTTTGGTTGGTAGTTTATCGGCCAATGCCTTTAGACCACTCACTTTTGCGTTGCTAGTGGTGTGCTCGGTAGTGCCTGCATTTGAACTAAATTCTGATTTACCACGGTACTCCATGAGTACCAGTTTACCTTCTTTGGTAGAGCCTTGTGCAACGGCCAAGAAGCAATGCATACCTAGCGCTGACATCTCGTCCTCACCTAGTACCTTCACGGTTAATAGGTCAGGGTAAGTTTTTGCAAGTTCTTGAGCTTGTTCAGCCATGTAAGCTGGGAAGCAAATATTGCCAGGCTCATTGGCCACATCACGAGTGAGGCTCTGACCAGCAAATACTGACTGAGCAAAGGCAAGTGCAGGCTGTAGTGACTCATCAGCTAATAGATAAACATCAGTCAATACAGGACTTGCTTGCTCAGATTTATACTTGTCAAAGCGGTAGCTCGCTGCCAACAGATTAAGGGCAAATTGACCAAAGTGGTTTTCTTCTAATACATCACCCAAGGCGACAGTGATAGAAGACACACGCTTTTGAGTGCTGCTATAGATAGTATTGGCGATTTTTTGCAGTATTGTGTTGTTAAACTTATCAGTGTTACCTACACCGACTAATAGCAGTTGTACAGGGTTTTGCTTAGTGGTTTTTTTATCACCTGCCAGCGCATAGTCAGCAACAGTCTCACAGGTAGTGCCCTTGAAATGTGATACTTCAATCAGCTGCTCAATACGAGTGGTATATTCCGTTAGCACAGATTCAGCCAGAATGTTTTTCTTGTCATCGACCAAAACAACCAGACAAGCATCGTCTTTACTTTTGGCTTCTTTTTTCAAGATTTTTTGCGTATGAGTCTTTGGTAAATGCTGAGATAATTTGATATTCATATAGTTATCCTTATTAGAGTTATGAAAATTGCAGGATTTGTATGACTGCTTATACCTGTCATATTATTAGATTATTTGGTCTGTTGAGCAATCACAGTAGTGTAGCATATTGCGATAATTGTGCGCAGTTAGCAAGGTTTAGGTAATACGTTTGAATTATTATGCTGTACTAACTTACGCTATGGTTTAGCGGTTACATTATCATTTTTCGATGGTGCCAACATATTAGCCATTGACCAATTCATCGGTCGTTACCATCGCGGCAAATCTGTCTTGTAGTGCGGCCATGGCAGTATCATGCATGATTTCAGCGCTTATCGGCTTTCTTGTAGCGCTAGGTAGATCGCGCGTGGCACAGGCATCATGGCAGACAAAACTATCGAAACCTAGGTCAAATGCGGCGCGGACGCTTGAGCTGACGCACATATGACTCATAAAACCCGCAAAAATAATCTGCTTCTTTTCTACTGCTAAAATCAGTGATTGTAATTGCGTATCATAAAAGGCATTCGGATGCTTTTTGGCAATCACTGTTTCGCCATCTTGAGGCTGCAACGGCTCGACTATCTCAACATTAGCTGATAAAGGATCAAAGACATTGCCATTCTTGGCGCCATGATGGGTAATGTGGAAGATAGGTAAATCTTGCTGACGCGCTCTATCGAGTAGTAGGCGCGCATTGGCGATAGCTTTTGCCCCAGCGTCCCCTAATGGCATAGCGCCATCGACGTATTCGTTTTGATAATCGATAAGAACGAGTGCGCAATTTGACCAATCAAGCGCATCGAATGTGCCGCCAGCGAGCTCAAGTAGGGTAAAGGGTGTAGAGATCGTTTTATTCATTAGTATTATTCTCCGTTTAACAATATAAGTATATTTTTCTATCAGTCAGTCTAGCAATTAATAACAGAGATAAATGTTCGATGATACGAATGACAAACAAACCTTTCTAAAATAAATAAAGCAAAAACTTAGCGCTAGAAATACTATCAATTCGATGTAATTTGAGGTTTTATCAATTATTTATCCAATATTTGCTATGTTTGTTACTTACTGTCAATAATGCGCTCTCAGCAAGGTGTAGGTAATGTTTTCAAACACATTTCACAGCCATTTTTGGGCAAAACATGCTAGCATTAGCGGTTATATCTGTCGCTTGTGTTTATTGAGTATGACTAACCAGTCGCTTAGTAACGTTTACCGTTATTTGAGTATTTAGATGACCCATATCATGCTGATGATATGACGTCTACGACCTAAACATTCAATAAGCTCATCATCAATCGCGCGCATACCAACCGTTTAAGAGTACCCATTGTGATATTACGCCGCTACATGACACAACAAGTTGCCTCGACCACTGCCTTAGTGTTGGGGTTTTTGGTAGTGATGATGCTCGGCGGTCGTTTGATACGCTACTTTGGCATCGCTGCTGAAGGTCGTTTGGACGTCAGCCTACTGTTTACTATCATTGGGTATAACCTACCGTACTTTTTAGAGCTCATTTTACCGTTAGCGTTTTTTATCGCTTTGATGCTGGTATTTGGTCGCTTATATGTCGATCAAGAAATGGCAGTGATCAATGCTAGTGGCGTGTCTCGAGGTAAGCTTGCTCGATTGATGACACCATTAATATTGGCATTGTTCGTCGGCGAGGCGGCACTATCTGTCGTCGGAAAGCCTTGGGGCGTACGCTCATCTGAGGCTGTCTGGCAGCAGCAAGCATTGACCAGTGCGTTTGATTTGATTCGTCCGAACGAGTTTATCAGTAGCGGTAATTACCATTTATACGTGGGTAGTCTCAGCGATGATAAGAAAAAATTGCAAGATGTGATCTTGATCCAATCTGAACCTGCGAAAAAAGGTAGTGCTGCTGAAAGTGTCGATGCCACTGCTACTGATATGAATAACACGATTGATAGAGAGACAGCCGAACAGATTGGCATCTCTGATATTCCAAAAGATATTATAAATAGCGGTGCGAAGGACATTAGCAAAGACACGATTACGTTGGCTAAGCGTGCTGAGCAAGTGGATACCGGCAATAGCGGTGTGACCCAGTTAGATCTGTTCCAAGGACGTCGTTACGAAGTCGGCGCAGGCAGTCTGAAATATAATCAAGTCGCTTTTGATCGTTATCGCATTACCTTGACTGAGTCTTCACAGGAAGTTATCACCGAAGACAATATTGAAACGCAAAAGATTGGACCGTTATGGCAAGCCGCCACGAGTAGTTCGTCATTAGGCACGAATAGTGCAATGCGCGCTGCACAAGGTGAGCTTGGCTATCGTTTGGCGCTACCATGGCTGATGATTATCGCGCCTATGTTGGCCGTGCCACTGGCACAAGTCCGTCCGCGTCAAGGACGCTGGCTGCGCTTGTTTCCTTCTATCTTATTATTTGTCAGCTGTGCATTAGGTATCATCTCGCTCAAAAACGCAGTGAGCAAAGACAGCATCAGCGTATGGGCCTATGCATGGCTTATCTTAGGATTTATGGCATTGGCGCTTTATATGAATTGGGGTAGCCGTGTGCAACATCGACTACGCTTTCGCAAACAAGAAAATAGGCTAGCCGCTGCCACAACTAGTTCAGTTAGCGACATCGATAATCAGAACAACAGCTCACAAGGAGGGCAGTCTTAATGCGCTCTTTATTTGCTAAGTCAGCGAAGTCTGATCAATTGGCCAAAAAACCTGCCAATCTAAAAGTCCTTAGTCGTTATGTCAAACTCAACGCTCTATTGGCTATTATCGCTGCCGTCATTGGTTTATGGGCGTTGCAGCTGATTTTTTCTTACTTATCAGAGCTTGATTCGTTAGATGATAACTACACCATGGGCGAGGCGCTCAAATATATCTTTTATCGTTCGCCTTACTTTTTAGAACAATTTATTCCAACGGGTGCGCTATTGGGTGCCGTCATAGGATTAGGTTTGCTGGCCAATAAAAGCGAGCTGGTCGTCATGCGCGCGGCTGGGGTCAGTATCTATCGTATCGTCGGCTGGGTATTGCAGCCCGCTTTGATATTTGTACTATTGGCATTAGCTATCAATCAGTTCGTTCTACCTTCTTCTAATCAGTTGGCAAAACAGATTAATGATGAAGACAGCACCTCACTGGTCACATCAGTGCGCGGCTACTGGACGATACAGCCACGTTTCGACACCGCAGAAGATGGCAGTGCTACACCTGATGGTAGCGACATTTTATATATCGATTATGCTGATGTCGCAGGCAATATTGGCGAGGTGAAACGCTGGCATTTGGACAACAATGGTAATTTGCAAACTGCTGTCCATGCGGAAGGTGGGAAATATACTGGCCGTGAACCAATTGATGTGAACAGTGAAAAGCCAAGCGAGCAGTATCGTTACGAGTGGCAATTAAACGATATGGTTAAGCTCTCTATCAATCAAGGTTTTGAGAGTAGCCAAGCCGTTTCACCATCAGATACGCTAAGCTTACCCTTTGCCCCAGAGTCTGTGTATCTGCTGACGCGTAAGGCAGAGGATTTGTCATTGACGCAGCTTTATGAGCATCGCACGTTTATGCGCCAACAGGGCAATCGCTCTTTAGATCATGAAGTCGCATTTTGGCAAAAGCTACTATCGCCATTGTCGATATTGTCGCTAGTGATTGTCGCCTGCTCATTTGTCTTTGGCTCGCTACGGACGCACAGCTTAGGCTTGCGTATCGTCGTGGCGTTGTTGTTTGGTCTACTATTTAGCTATATACAAGACTTAGTTGGTTTTGTATCGCTGGCGACAGGCTTTTCACCAATGCTCATGGTGCTATTACCGATTATTGGCAGCGCGCTATTAGGCGGATATCTAATAAAACGCCAGATGTAAAAAGACAATTGGCCATACAAAATAAAAAGCACGCTAAAATTAATTTAGCGTGCTTTTTTATGTCGATTTCAATTTAGGCTTCAGTTTAAATGGCTGAAACTCAATCAGGCAAAGCTAAAGCTAGTCTTTGGTCGCCATCGTAATCGTATAGGTTTTACCTTGTTTGATTTTGTCGCTATTGCCAAACACTTCGGTAAATGAGCGCTTAACAAATTGGCGTAGGCCATTAATCGTCACCACGTAAAAACGTCCACCTTTACGCATGCGTGCATAGGCATCGAGGAAGTATAAATAATGCTGCTCTTTACCGACTTTGGCTGGCAAGTTTGACATCACAAGGCTAAAGTCTTTGTCTTTTGCCACATGATTAAAACCATTTGATAAATGCACATCGACATTGTTTAGACCATTTTTTTCACAGTTACGACGTGCATATTCTACTGCCATAAAGTCTTTATCAATCAGCGTATGCTGACCATTTGGACATTCACGTGCTGCCGTCATACCAAGTACACCATAACCACAGCCTAAATCGATCGAATCATCATCTTGCTCAAAATCCACATAATCAAGAAGCATCAAGCTACCGTCATCGAGTTTTTGCGGTGAAAAAATACCCCACGTGGTCGCAAAATCAAACGGCTTACCTAGCACTTCTTGGCGAAAATTGATATCTTCGCGCCAGTGTTCGGCGTTTTTTAACAGGTCAGAAGGTGGTCTATGGCTCATGGGATTCTCGGATAATAGATAGGTAAAAGGTAGTGCGCAGCCCAGTTAGGTAGCATGTATATCATGACGCACTTTAATAAGGGTATTGTAACGAGAAAAGGATGGGTTTGCAGCTATCTATTTCTAGAACTGCATTTTGCTGTATCGGAAAAATTTTTAAGAAAAAATGCTAGAGATATTAGATAAGAGGTATCGCTTAAGATAGAATCAAATCTAACCTGATAGTCTCTAAGTGTTATTTATGCCAGACATTATATTCGTATCCAAAGTAGACTTCTGGCTTGCACTGTTACTTTGGGGTTTGAGTTTATTTACTGTGTCCGTTCCATTATGGCAGTGGAAGCGAGATGCTCAAAAATCCCTCGTACAAACTATATTAATGACGGTTATTCTCATACCTTTTGCAGCACTAATGCTCATCCCTTTTTTCGGTACTGAGTACATATTAACGAATGACCAACTACAAGTAGATAGTGGGTTCTCTGTTCAAAAAATTGAGATTACAGATATCACCTATATGACGCCGACTCGAAGTATGAGTTCTGCGCCAGCACTATCATTGGATAGGATTAAAATATCATATCAAGATGAAGAAATACTAATTTCACCAAAAGACCAGTCACGTTTTTATCGCGAGATACAGGCACGTAATCCTAAAATAGTGATAGATACAGCAGGCGAATAGAATGGCATTATCGTTAGCCGCATTCAGCTATACATCGTTCCTGATATTGAATTTTTTTCGAAACTACTTCCCCAAATTCTTCTTTAATAAGTGATCAAATATAAATGGCCCAAATGGCAAAAACGAGCCGAGCACACCAGCAGGTAGCGCCCAAAGCGGCATTTTTATTCTGCTCGCGGTGATGATTAATACCATGACATAAGCAACGAATAATACCCCATGCACTGGACCGATATAGCTTACCGCTTCTGGAATATCGAACATATATTTGAGTGGCATCGCGATACCAAGTAACAGCAGAAAAGACGTACCCTCTAAATAACCCATGATAGTAAGGTTTCTGAGAGCAGTGTTTTGACTCTTTGATAAGGTAGATGGTTGAGCTTGCGACACGATATATTCCTTTTACAATCATCAATAATATTAGATTTCAATGCTGCCCATATGACAATATGACAATATGACAATATGACAATATGACAATATGACAATATGACAATATGACAATATGACAATATGACAATATGACAATATGGCAATATGGCAAGGCTACCCACGTGGATGATGCTCGGCATGCAATTTCTGCAATCTCGCTGTTGCCACATGAGTATAGATTTGCGTGGTTGATAAATCGCTATGTCCTAGCAATAACTGCACACTACGCAAGTCTGCACCGTGATTAAGCAAATGTGTGGCAAATGCGTGACGTAGCGTATGCGGGGATAATTCTTTATCGATACTGGCAACTTTGGCGTATTTCTTAAGTAGATACCAAAAGTTCTGCCGCGTCATATAGCCACCTTGCGCCGTCAAAAATACCGCTTGGCAATTGCCTGATTTTAAATGAGCAATCAAGTCGCCACGCCCATGAGACAGATAATCTTCCAATGCATCCGCTGCATATTCGCCGAGGGGCACCAATCGCGTTTTATTGCCTTTCCCCGTGATTTGTAGCCAGCCTGAGTTTAGATTCACTTGCTCTAATGAGAGGTTAATCAACTCACTCACTCGCAGACCGCAGGCGTATAAAATTTCTAGCATTGCTTTGTCACGCAGTCCGAGTGCCGTACTGGTATCAGGTGCGGCAAGTAGATTGTCGACATCCGCTTCAGCTAAGTCTTTTGGCAGCGGACGTCCGAGTTTTGGGCTTTTAATACGCTCACAAGGATTGTCCTCACGCAGATTACTGGCAATCATCCATAGATAAAACTGACGCAAGCTTGAGAGCATGCGTGCTTGGGTACGTGGAGTTTTGCCATCTTGAGCAAGGAGTGACAGACAGTGCAGCACATCATCAGGCTGCCAGCGTGTCAGAGCGATAGGATTGGTCAGCTCACAAGAGCGTAGGTCGCGGACGTACGCATTACGAGTACGCGTCGCTAGACCGCGTGCCAGCATGGCTTGACGAAACTCAGTCATATAAGCTGGCTCATCATCGACCGCCAATGCTTTAGGCTGTCGTTGTTGCACGGCACGATCACGGCTCATAGGATGATACTCAGGTAGGGGTTAAGTTAGCAATAACAGACAGTTATTAAAATAATGCCAAACTTATCATGCCATTTTTTTCTTAACCAGATAGCGATATAGCGTTACGCTTGCAGGCGTATCCTCATCGCTATCGATGGTAATTTCATCAGGATCAGCGTCTAAGCTCACGTTCTCAGCCAGTGTTTCTTGGCCTACTAGTTCATGACCTAAATGACGACAGAAATTTGGAATATCGCGCGTGGTAGCCGGATCTGTCGCCAATATTTCAATCACTTCACCGCCATCTGCTTTGCGAATGACGCGATGTAGCATCATGACCGGCTCAGGACAAATCAGCCCTTGAGTGTCTAAGTGATGGTGGATAGGCGTGTCTGGTATCGAAGTGGTCATAGTCATTATCGTAAAGCTAAATAAGTGAATTTGAGGATGAGTAGTTTGCTTAAGTGCTTATTGCGGCGTACTTTGTAGGTCGTCTACGCTTCAGTACTTTCAGCCTCTTCGTCGGCATCAGGCGTATCAGCTACTTCTAAAAAGTTAAAAAACCGCTTAAAACTTACTTTAAATAAAAATGCCACGCCCAGCCAACAAGATAGTCCTAACCATGCAGTATCGGCAAAAATTAATCCACCAACCAATATAATGGTTGATACGCCAATACTCATGGCAATCATCGACGGTTGATTTAAGCGATAACGATAAACGACCAATGCATCGTAAATAGTAATGGGTATCGTGAGGGCTACTAGGGCATATGGCAAATTATAAAATAATTGATAAAGCAGCTGGTTATCATGGAAGGCTTTGATACTAGCAATCGTGCCAAAGACCACAAATGCAAAAATAGCCGCATAAATGAGATAAATCGCTATTTGGTTGGCACGCTGTGCGCCTTTAATACGGGCAATAGCAAGTGGAGCAAAACCATGCTGTGACTTATGTTGCGAAGATTGGTCTGAGACAGTGGTCATAGTAATCAGTCATTTATCCGTTAAGAGGTATGATGTATCGAAGTGACATTATAGCCGCACACGTGTCTTTTACCTATTTGGCTGCTTTATTCTGCTTTGATTGCATCGATAGCGATACTGCTATTAGGATCAGCAAAATAGGTCGACATTAGGATACAAGCGGAGATATCATCGATTGGGTCGCGTTCGTTTTTGATCCAACCATTGTCCCATGCGATTTCTCTTGCTTCGATTGAAGTCAGCCGCTCATCACACAGTGATACGGTCACTGGCAAATGCTGCTCCATTATTCTATGGGCCAGACGACGAGCGAATTTGTGCGCTCGTTTTGAAAGCATGGAGCTAGTGCCATCCATATTAAGCGGTAGGCCAACCACGACTTGCGCCACGCCCCAGACTTTGATGATACCAATTAAGTTGTCCCAATCTGGCTGCCCGTTATTCATTGCCAAAATGTCAAAGGCACGTGCCGTCTGTGTGATGGTATTACCGAGTGCCATTCCCATCTTTTTGACACCGTAGTCTAGTGCCAAGATAAGATGCGGCTTTACCTCTGGCTCAATAGTTTCAGCAGTGCTATTGCTACCGTTATCGAGAGTATCAATATCAATGTCATTATCTATAGCGTCTGTGCTACTGGCTGTAAAAGTACTATCTACCATAGTAATGGGCGTCCTTTATGTCTTTATCTAAATTCGCAGAGCGTATGAGATTACGCATGACCTATGTCACTACTAAGATAGTCGAAATTGACTCCGATTTTGTCGGCTGCGATTTGCCAGCGTTCTTCAAACGGTGTATCAAATAATAAATTCAGATCAGCAGGGCAGACTAACCAATCACCATTACTCAGTTCTTGGTCTAGCTGTTTCTTACCCCAGCTGGCATGACCTAGACACAGCTGATAGTGACCGACGCCTTGACCTGCGGCGATACGTTTTAGAATATCTTGGCTAGTTGTGATGCAAACGTTCTCCGAAATAGCAAAAGAAGAAGCCCATTCTGGCTGACCAGTATGCAGCACAAAGCCGACCTCAGGATACATAGGGCCGCCCTCTAATGCCACATCTTCCATCACCTGCGGATTGGTCACTTCAATATCTAAATCTTCTAGCAGCTTACCTACGCGAGATTGCTCGAGCGGACGATTGACCATCAGACCTAGTGCACCATGCTTGTCATGACGGCAAATATATATAAGTGCCTGCTCAAACCTTGGGTCTGACAGCTCTGGTGCTGCAATCAAAAAATGATGGGTCAAATTGGTTTTAGACATAGAAACAAATGCAACCTAATAATAAAGGTGAAAGACCACTATATGGTGATAATCAACAGAAAAGCAAGATTCGCACTAATTGCTACTGACCATCATACAGACTCAGATAACCATCCGTTTTGATGAAAACGAACGGTTATTTAACGTTAGATAGGTCAGGTAGAGCGTTATTTAACATCGGATAATAAGCTGCGGGCATGATCGCGCGTGACATCGGTAATAATGACACCACCAGACATACGCGCCAACTCGTCTACTTGCGCACTGTTGGTCAGTATGAGTAGCTCGCTTTCGGTCTGTTCTTGATGGTGCTTTTGTACCAAGATATGTTGATGCGCTTGTGCTGCGACTTGTGCTTGGTGTGTGATGGCTAGCAATTGCTGTGTTTGCCCAAGCGAGCGTAGCAGTTCGCCAACCACTTGCGCAGTACCGCCACTGATACCGACATCAACCTCATCAAATACCAACATAGGCTTGGCGGCATTGTTATCAGCATTGGTCGCTTGTAGTACTTGCATCACGAGTGCCATACGTGACAGTTCACCACCTGAAGCAATTTTATGTAGGGGCTGCATTGGCATACCGACATTGGCGCTGAATAATAAATCAATATCGTAGCAACCTTGTGCATTGTAATGACTAGGTTCAGATTTTTTGGTAAAGACAAATTCACAGCGAGCATTGGGTAGCGCAAGCGGTTGTAGTTGTTTGATGAGTTGCTTACTAATTACCGGGGCAGCTTTTGTGCGCTCTTTATTTAACTGTGTGGCCAGAGCGAGATAGTCTTGCCAAGCCTGATCAATTTGCGCTGCCATTGCATCACTACTTGGCTCGTTCTCTAGCTGCTCTAATTGCGCCTCCCAGCCTTTTGCTTCATCAATTAAATCACTGGCGGGCAAGCTATGCTTACGTGACAAACGATGTCCTAAGCTGATTAGGTTGTCTAATGTTTGCAAGCGTTCAGGATCAGGTAGCTGCTGTTCGGCATAATCTGATAGCAGGGCAGTTACCTCAGTGATTTGCTGCTGTGCTAGATGCAGCTGCTCAGAGGCTTGTTCAAACGTTTGACTGACGCTTACTTGATTGTCACAGAGTTTGATCGCTTGCCCAAGCAAGGTCATGACGTCTGGCTCATCAGTATCATTGTCGAGCAAATGCAGACCATGACTAGCCTCTTGCATTAAGGCTTCAATGTTGGAGAGCTCTTCGTGTTCAGATTCAACTTCCGCGTAGTCCACAGCCAATAACGGCGCAATATCTGCTAATTGGCTCTGCAACAACTGAATACGATCTTGACGCTGGGCTTCGCGGCTCGCGATGTCATCTGCGCGACGTTTTAGCTGCTGATAGGCTTGATAGCTACTGGCAGTTTGGATGGCTAGCGGTGTTATCTGGGCCATCTCATCAAGCCATTGCACCACAAATTGCGGCTTGAGCAATGCTTGCTGAGCATGTTGGCTATGTATATTGACCAATAAAGTGCCTAAACTCTTTAGCTCCGCTAAGCTAACCGGTGAACCATTTAGCCATGCTTTTGAGCGGCCAGTATTGCTTAATTGTCTACGAATAAGTACTTCAGGCTCTTCTAGCGGTCGCTCATTTTTGGTAAACCACTCAGCGACGATACTGTTATTTTCTACATCGAATTGAGCGTAGATATCCGCATGCGCAGCGCCATGCCTGACCATCGCACTGTCTGCTCGCTCACCGACACACAGTGATAGTGCATCTAGCAATAACGACTTGCCAGCACCTGTTTCACCAGTGATGACATTAAAACCTTCAGCCACGCTCAGCTCATGCTGAGCAATCAACGCAAACTGATGTAAAGTTAACGATACTAGCATCAACGCCTCTCAGGACAGACAATGGACATCATATAAATCTTAGGAAGCCATCTATAAATAGGGTAAATAAGGAATTGAAAATATCTATTTAAACTTGCTAATTAGATAAATATTGTAGGCAAATAGTATGGTGTTAAATGTGCGTAAATACAAACTTTAAGACGAGGTATAACAGAATTTATTATTGGGAGATTACCATAAAACTATTAAAAACTGACAATAAATCATCAACATAATATCTATAATATTAATCATTAGGGTCATTGGATATTCAAAGATAAGCATAGTATGCGAAGAAGTATTTTGACTGATAATGATAAAAATATACCTAAAATAATGGTCTAGCATACGCCTAGAAAAATACCAAATGAATATTAAACGAATGGGTAGATACTTGCCATCGAATAGAATTTTCCTAGTCGCTTTAACAAACTTTATAGATATAATGTGGTAGCATAATCTCACATAATGATAAACTCTTCTTATGAGTTTGATGCGCTATGCAACCTAATAACGAGTCATAATTTTGTAAAATTGTAGGCGTATAGTGGTAAAAACATGCCACTCGATCATTATTCAAAAGCGTTTTCATAGAACCTGCGGCTAGCTTTAGCGCGCAGATATCTACTATAGAGGGATAAGGTGCCTAAAGCAGGCGTGTTTGCTTACTGGTCGCGTATTTGAAGCCCAGTGCAACTCTGTCGGTACTTTAACCCGTTACTTATTTTTTAGTTTTGCCATAATTATTTGATAAGGAAGCCACTATGACAGCGGCGCAATTTACTAACGTAACAGTTAATGCCCAAGCGACAGTATCTTATGATGGTCGCTGCTCAAGCCATACCATTATGTTTGAGGATGGTCGTCATAAAACGCTAGGCGTTATCTTACCTTGTGACAACTTGGTTGAGCATTATCATTTTAGCACCAACACTTCTGAGCGTATCGAAATCACCAGTGGTGAGTGTGAAGTGAAGATCAATGGTGACGATGAATTCAGCTACTACCGTGCAGGTCAATCATTTGTCGTTGAAGGCAATAGCGGTTTTAACCTACGTACTGAAGAGATTGTTCAATATGTCTGTCATCTAGAAGGCTGATATTATTAATAGGGCGCTTGAGCTTTATTATTCTAGCGCCTGTTCTATCACACATTAGTATTTCGAGAAAATAAACAATATCGGATTGGTATTGTTTATTTCTTTTTTGACGTTTGGTTTACTGTTCTCTCATCATCAATGGGTCATGACACGTAAAATCTACGTTATCTTCTTTTATCCCGTCGCCTAGTGCGATATCCACTTTATATTTAGTAGGCCTATTATGGCAAAACCCATTTATTTTTACGGCATTCATGCCATTGATGCGTTACTTGAACATCGTCCTCTTGATGGTCTTAGTTTGTTTGTGCAGCAAGGGCGTGAGAGTGACAGTCATGTACAGGCTATCATGGCCGAAGCGGAAGCAAACGGTATTAGTATTCAACCGACCCAAAAAGACAAGCTAACGCAGTTGTGTGGTAGTCCGCAGCATCAAGGCGTGGTACTCAATGCTCGTCCGTTAGGTTTTGCTGATGAAGGTTTGCTTGATACTATTATTGGCCGTGAACAGTGCCTATTATTGGTACTGGATCAAATTACTGATGCACATAACTTTGGCGCTTGCCTACGTACCGCAGTGGCTATGGGTGTGGATGCAGTGGTTTGTCCAAAACACCATGCAGCGAGCCTAACGCCAACGGTGGCTAAAGTATCGGTTGGCGCAGCAGAGATGATGCCGATCGTCAGCGTTACGAACTTAGCACGCACGTTGTCGCAAATCAAAAATGCAGGCGTTTTCGTATTTGGTACGGCACTTAGTGAAGAGGCTAAGCCAATACATGCCGCTGACCTAACTGGCAAGACCGCTATTATTATGGGGTCAGAAGGGGAGGGTATGCGTCGCCTGACAATGGAGAGCTGTGATGAGTTGGTTTATATTCCAATGTCAGGAAACGAGCATGGTAATCTACAGAGCCTAAACGTGAGTGTTGCTACTGGCATGGCATTGTACGAGGTTAATCGCCAGCGAACTTTAGCTGCTGGGCAAGCGTAAGATACTCTTGGTGCAAGGGTTCTAACTGTAGATATAGAGAGGCAAGGTCGCTCTCATTGAGTATGACATTGTCTGCATGACGATTACGCTCTTCACGACTCAGCTGATTGGTCATAATGGCCTTAATTTTTTGTATGCTTTGATCATCACGCTGACTGGCACGTGCAAGCTGCGTGTCTTCGGTCGCATCCATGACTAAAATACGTTGACATAAATTGGCCAGTCCTGCCTCTGCCGCCTCTATAAGTAGAGGCGCAGACAAGATTATATACGGTGAAGTACTAGCATCTAGCTGTGCTTTTGCTGTCTCACGTATTGCTGGATGAGTGATAGCCTCAAGCTCAATCAGCGCTTCAGGATTTGCGAATACGTGTGTACGTACAGCAGCCCTATCCATAACACCATCATCCGTCAGTATCCAATCACCAAATTTTTTCTGGATTTTCTGCAGAGTGGCGCTACCTTTAGCGACAGTCTCATGGGCGATTACGTCTGCATCAATAATATTGATGCCTTGCTCAGCAAACCAAGCACTAGCGGCAGATTTACCGCTACCGATACCACCCGTCAAACCAACTACGAGCTTCTTGCTTTTTGTTTGCATGGTTTGTGGCTGGTGTGAATAAGAGTGCGATGTATTTTTTGACATAATAATGGCTTATCTGAAAGATAGAACAATGGATGCAGCTTTAAACTCATAATTGGCCTTTTAAGGCTTTATTTATAAGTCACTACCGAAAATTTACTACAATGATATTTACTATAATAATCTAGTGTGCGCTGTCAGCTATTAGACATACATACCAAGATACCAGCTAACGATATCTGAGCCGTATAATAAGGCAACAATACCTGCTATAGCGATATAAGGCCCAAAAGCAAAAGGTCGACTTTCACCTTGTTTTTTCATCAAGATCAGCCCAACGATAGAGCCGAGTAAAGATGATAGTAGAATAATCAAAGGTAACATCATAGGTCCGAGCCAAGCACCTAATACTGCTAGTAGTTTAAAATCCCCTTGACCCATTCCATGTTTTTTAGTGATTAAATAGAATACCTTGACTACTATCCATAGCGATAAAAACCCAAGTAGTAATCCCCATATTGATTGTGTTGGTGAGACGAACCAGCTTTGTGAGTTTACCGCCAATCCTAAGCCTGCCAAAGGAAAAGTTAGACGATCAGGTAGTAGCTGTGTGTCAAAGTCGATACCTGTTAACGCCACTAGTGTCCATACTAAAACCAATGCGGACAAACCTGTAGCATTTACCCCAAACTTATATATTACTAACACGGATAAGAGGGCAGTTACTAGCTCAACGAGAGGATAACGCAGACCGATAGCCGCTTTGCAGCTTGAACAGCGTCCGCGTAGTAATAGCCAACTTATTAAAGGGATGTTTTCATACCACTTAATTTTATGTGCGCAATGAGGACAGCGTGAGGCAGGTCGACTTAAAGTAATTGGTTGGTCAGTAGCGACAATATTTGCTATGGGTAGCGTATGCTCGCGTGGCATATCTGCCTGTTCAGACATAAATTGGCTACACTCTTGTCTCCAACCATACACCATTATGAGCGGTATGCGATGAATCACAACATTTAGAAAACTGCCAACGCAAAGACCTAATAGGCCAAATACGAATAAAGCTAGGGCACTGTTCTCTTGTAGTAACTGTATAAATTGCATCAAATCATTATCCTACTACTGCGCCCATTTGGAAAATTGGCAAGTACATTGCAATGACTAGGCCACCAATTAATACACCTAATACCGACATAATGAGTGGTTCCATCAAGCTAGTTAGACCATCAACAGCGTTATCAACTTCATTCTCGTAGTAGACAGCGACTTTATCTAGCATTTCTTCTAAGCTACCAGACTCTTCGCCAATGCCAACCATCTGAATAGCTAAACTTGGGAATAAGTTGGTAGATCGTATAGAGAACTGTAATTGCTGGCCAGTAGATACGTCATTTTTGATTTGTTGAGTTGCATTGTAAAAAACGACATTATTGGTCGCCCCAGCAGTAGAATCTAGGGCATCGATAAGCGGTACACCAGCGGCAAAAGTGGTAGATAGCGTACGTGCAAACCGAGCAATAATTGCTTGATAAGCAATGTTTCCAAAAATTGGAGCCTTTAGGGTAGCCCGATCCAAAAAGTCACGGAACTTTTTAGAGCGCTTTTTAGCCTCAGTAAAGCTAATAATTGATCCACCAATGACAATAATCAAAATAAACCACCATGCCTGCATCCATTCAGACATCGCTACTACCATCTGAGTAAAAGCAGGTAGTTCCGCTCCAAATGATTCAAATAATCCAGAGAATACAGGTACTACCTTTACGAGCAAAATTATAGTGACAATGATAGCAACTACGATAACAGCAATAGGGTACTTCATCGCCTTTTTGATTTTTGCTTTTAGAAGCTCACTCTTTTCTTTGTAAGTAGCTACTCGTTCGAGCATCGTCTCAAGTGCACCGGATTGTTCGCCCGATTCGACGAGGGAGCAGAATAAATCATCAAAGTAACGAGGATGTTTGCGCAAAGAAGAGGCAAAGGTGCCACCTGCTTCAATATCTGCTTTTATTTTCAATACTAAGTCTTTCATACTTGGATTATCGAGCGAGTCGGCGACAATCTCAAAGGACTGGGTCAACGGTACACCTGCTTTCATCATTGTTGCCAACTGCCGAGCAAAAATAGCAATATCAATGGCTTTAATAGCTTTTTTGAAGGTATAAAGAGGTTTTGGTTTTTTCTTAATCCCTTTAACCGTGATGCCTTGTTTACGTAGGGTTGCTTTCGCTAGCTCTAAGTTACGACTGGTGGTTTCTCCCTTAACTTTCTGCCCGCGTCGGTTCACACCGTCGTAAACAAAATCTAACAACATATCGGTCTTAGCTTTTGCCATATTACTACCCTCAAAATGGTCCAATATATATTGTAAATTTACAATAGAATACCAGACTTAAGACATTAGTCAGGCATACTTTATTTTAGCGTAAAAAACCAGTGTCTATCTGTTTTATTTTTAAAAGTATCTGATAGACAATGTTGCTAGTTTATAAATTGCTTAACAACTATAAGTTAAGTTGCCAAAAAATAGCAGGTACATTCTATGACTTTACTTATTATTCAGAAGTCACCCGCATCATTTCTTGAATACTCGTGACACCTTGCAAAACTTTTAAGATCCCAGAACGTCGCAAGTCGCGGAAACCATTCTTGATGGCAGCGTCTTTGATATCTATTGCGTTACCATCTTCCATAATAATGCGTGAAATATCAGGGCTGACCTTCATCACCTCATAAATACCTACACGGCCTTTATAACCTTCACGGCATTCATTACAGCCGACTGGTTCATAAATGATATTATCAGTGTTATCTAAATCAGTATCGGTAAAACCAATCTCTAATAAGCTCTGACGCGGGATGTTAATAGGTTTTTTACAGTTCTTACAGAGACGTCGTGCCAATCGTTGGGCAATGACTAGGTTGACTGAGGTGGCAATATTAAAAGAAGCAACGCCCATATTGCGTAGGCGCGTTAGTGTTTCGGGTGCTGAATTGGTATGCAAAGTAGAAAGAACCATATGACCTGTCTGCGCCGCTTTAATGGCGATTTCAGCAGTCTCAAGATCACGAATCTCACCGACCATAACAATATCAGGATCTTGACGTAAAAAAGACTTGAGCGCATTGGCAAACGTTAGACCAACTTTGGCATTAACGTTGACCTGGTTAATTCCTTCAAGGTTAATTTCAACTGGATCTTCAGCCGTTGAAATATTGGTTGCGCCAGTATTCAAGATGTTGATACCAGTGTAAAGGGAGACCGTCTTACCAGAACCAGTAGGACCAGTGATAAGCAACATGCCTTGTGGTTTGTGTAATGCCTCTAAAAACATTTCCTGCTGATCTGGTTCATACCCCAATGCATCAATACCTAACATGGCTGAGGATGGGTCAAGGATACGCAAGACAAGTTTTTCACCGAATAACGTCGGTAATGAGTTTACTCGGAAATCAATGGCTTTATTTTTAGAAATTTTTAGTTTAATACGCCCATCTTGCGGTACCCGGCGTTCTGAGATGTCCATTTGCGACATGACTTTTAAACGTGCTGCAATTTTATTCGCAAGTTGAACCGGTGGATTGGCCATTTTTTGCATGACGCCATCGACACGAAATCGTACTCTAAAAGATTTTTCGTATGGCTCGAAATGTAAATCAGAAGCACCCATACGGATAGCATCTACCAACATTTTATTGACGAACTTTACAACAGGTGCTTCATCGACGCCGTCATTCAGCTGAGTCTCACCATCCTCTTTATCTTCATTACCATCTTCAAAGTCGACATTTAGGTCGCTATTAGAAAAGCTATCAAAACTTTGCATTGTATCTGCGTATGCACTTTCAATACGCTTTTTGAGCTTATTTTCTTCGACAACAATGGTTTCTATCGACAGTCGAGAATTAAAGGCAATCGCATCAATAGCATCAACGCGTGTGGGATCACTTAGTGCGACAAATAGACGTTGTCCTCGTTTAAAGAGTGGTAAAGCATTAAACTTGCGAACGATTTTTTCATCCACCAAGTCTTTTGGAATAACATCAATGTTTAATGCATCAAGATCAAATAGAGGGTCACCGAAAGCTTGGGATAGCATTTGGGCAAGTAAATAAGCATCGGCCAGTTTATTGTCTACCAGATAAGGTACCAGTCCTATTTGCTGCTGTTGCGATTCAATTTGTGCCGTCTTCATGTTCGCTTCACTAACGACACCGTCGCTAATCAGTTGCTGCGCTAGACCACCGTACTTACTGGTTGCGATAGACATTATAACCTCTCCTTTGATACAAAATATGCTGTAGACCTGCTTGGTCTTGCCCGCTATATACTTGTCGTTGCTAGTCGATAACTCGCTCGAACTATCTTGCTTTGTTTATCTTATCTACCTGTAAATCTATATATAGAACTAGCAATAATATTTGATTTTATAAACTCTGTAGTATAGAACTTTACTTTAGTTTGAAAAATTTATATATACCATTAGACGACTAGCTCGTAAAAATAACGGTCTATTGATATATTCTCTGTAGATAAGTTTGCAGAAGTGATTCTGCTCATGGTGGCACGCTACTATAGCACTTACGAATTATTTGTTATACTGACGCGCATATTAGCCGAATTGGCATGAATACATGAGACAAGGTAAATAAGTATGCAAGCTTGGGTAATTGGCAATTGGAAACAGAATCCTGCGACTAACAGTGCTGTCAATACACTATTGGACGACTTATTAACTAAAGTTAATACTGAAGAACGAGCCAACTCGCAGGCGTCAAAAAACCGCTGTAAATTAATGGTAGCGCCCAGTTGTGTTCATTTAAGTACAGTGAGTGCGCGTCTAGCAGATAGCTCAATACTCTGTGCAGCACAGGATGTTAGTACTTATAGTGCAAGTACAGGAGCTTATACTGGTGACTGCTCAGCACAGCAGGTAGCAGATGCAGGTGCTACTTGGACGCTACTTGGCCACTCTGAGCGTCGTCAATATCATAAAGAGTCTCATGATTGCCTGATAAGCAAATTGTCTCATGCGTTTTCTCAGAACTTAGGCGTGGTATTTTGCATCGGCGAAACGCAAGAGCAGTATGCCAATGGTCAAACACTCGACGTTATCAATGAGCAACTCTCGGTTATTAAGGATTTACTGACTCAACAGCCAGAGTTAGCATCGTCATTATCTGAAAAGCTGCTCGTCGCTTATGAACCTGTATGGGCCATTGGTACAGGTAAAGTGCCTACTGTGGCAGAAGTGAGTAAGACTCATCAGTATATTAAGCAAACGGTTGCAAGCTTTGCTGATATAACAGATACGATTACCGTGCTGTATGGCGGTAGTGTTAATGCTGATAATGCCGATAGTTTTGCTTCTGACGCTATGATTGATGGTGCGTTGGTGGGCGGTGCTTCATTAAAAGCAGAGAGCTTTCTAGCGATTGCCGACGCATTTAACCAAGCCAATGCTTAAATGGATAGATAACGCTCAGATATCAAGATCATAGCTTATAGAGAGTATGGTTTTATCGGTTGGTAAAAGTAGGTTTAACACTGCCCTTGCAATCGTGTACAATGCGCCTTATTTATATAGTCGATTTGGCATTTGATCATGCCGATTGTCTTTCTATTAACCTACGTTTTATTTTCCGTTATCAGTCGTCATTACGCGGCAAAAGAGGCCACCATGTTTACGTTTATATTAGCCCTGCATATTATTGTGGCCATTGCCATGATCGGCTTGATTCTGATACAGCATGGTAAAGGGGCAGACGCTGGAGCTTCTTTTGGTGCCGGTTCGTCAGGTACCGTGTTTGGCGCAGCAGGTACTGCTAATTTCTTGACGCGTGCTACGGCAGTACTAACGGTCATATTTTTTATTACGAGCATGACGCTTGCTGTTCATGCTCGTAAGCAAGCAGAAGATCAGTTTCGTCTAGATGCGCCAGTTTCAGCACCGCAAACGCCGCGTCCATTGACTCAAAATCCTGAGTAAGCCTCTTTTAAGTAGGCAGCGCTTGCTATTTTGGTAGGTTAGATTTACAATGCTTTCCTGTTTTCGCAACTCCTGTTCTATAGATGCCTACCTTAAGCATCATTGATTATAGACTGGACGATAGAGACAGAGCAGTACAATGCGATTGTGGTGGAATGGTAGACACGCCATCTTGAGGGGGTGGTGGCGAAAGCTGTGGGGGTTCAAGTCCCCCCAATCGCACCAAGTTTTACAGACGTAGCATAGCGTCAGGTTGGATTTTTAGCAGATAATACTTATTTTATAATTAATTTAAAAAAAGTATTGACACTTCTACAGAACCTCCCTATAATATGCGTTCTAGATTGATGCGGGGTGGAGCAGTCTGGTAGCTCGTCGGGCTCATAACCCGAAGGTCGTTGGTTCAAATCCAGCCCCCGCTACCACTTTTTATACTGATGTTTTGTACACTAAATTTGTCAGTACCGATTAGCCCACCATTATGTTTGTGGGTTTTTTTGTATCTGAAGGTCAGTGTTATCGCGGTATCTATCCTACTTATGCTAAGCTCTAAGTCTATAGAGTACGATATTACTCGTCACTGGTCATCATCGGCCGCTACCGGCACGATGCTTCTTAAGCAACACTATCTTTTATTCCTCATACTTTTATCGATAGTAGTGCTTTATAAATAATAAAAGCATTGTTTGGCCGAGCTTGATGTTTTTTACGCTCGTCCCTATATAAATGCACAATATGTATCATATATTTGTGATTTAAAATTATATACTGACCGTTATTCTTATCATTATAAGATTGCTATATATAGATAAGAGTCAATCTTTAATACGGTTTACTAAGTACGATAGATAAGTGAATAGGAAAATACAAAGAGATTATGAAGCTTTCGACTAAAGTTGCAGAACTGACTAATATTATTGCCCCTGCCGTGGCCGCTTGTGATGTGTCACTATGGGGTATCGAGTTTGCGCCACAAGGTCGTCGCTCTTTACTACGTATCTATATTGAGGCATTGCCAGAAGAGCAAGCCCAAGATAAACAAGTAACGATTGAAGACTGCGCGGCAGTAAATCACCAAGTAAGCGGTATCTTGGAAGTTCATGATCCTATCGCTGGTGAGTACATCTTAGAAGTATCTTCACCTGGTTTTGACCGTGCGTTTTTCTCAGATGAGCAAATGCATGCGTATGTTGGTCAAACTGTGAGCTTGCGTCTGATTCAAGCTATCGGTACAGGCGATCAAAAACGTCGTAAAGCCACAGGTACTTTAGATAGTATTGATGAAAACGCTTTAAAACTGACGTCAAGCGATGGCGAGCAGTTTGAGATTGCACTAAGTAATATTGATAAAGCCAATTTGATTTATGAAGATGCCTAGATTTTTACTAGGGTAACTGTTTATAGATAGACAGTTTTATCTTCCAATAGCTTATGTGGCTTATAGCAACTATATAATAGCAGCACCCAAATTATAAAATTTAAGTCAATTAAAAATGATAGGACAGGTATAGCATGAGTCGTGAAATCTTAACGGTAGTAGAAACTGTCAGTAATGAAAAGGGCTTAAATCCTGAAGATATCTTTGAAGCAATTGAAGACGCTTTAGTGGTATCGACTAAGAAGAAAGTATATACCGAGCAGCCAGAAGTGGCTGTACGGGTAGCGATCGACCGTGCAACTGGCGATTACGATACTTATCGTTACTGGACAGTGGTTGCAGATGAAGACCATGAAATGCCAGCTTGTCAGCTTGCTATCACCGATCTTGATCAAGAAGAATGGTCAATTGGTGATATTAAAGAAGAGCAAATTGAATCAATCGAATTTGGTCGTATTGCTGCTACTCAAGCCAAACAAGTCATCATCCAAAAGATTCGTGAAGCTGAGCGTGCATTAGTTGCAGATGCTTTCGAGCCACGTGTTGGTGAGATGATGTATGGCGAAGTCAAAAAACAGACTCGTGATGGCTATATCATCGATTTGGGTGACAATGCTGAAGGTTATTTGTCACGTGATCAAATGTTGCCACGTGAACAACTCCGTGCAAAGTCGCGTATCAACGCTATCTTGTACCATGTGAACCGTGAAAACCGCGGTGCACAGTTATTGTTATCTCGCACACATCCTGAAATGCTATCAGCATTGATGCAAAAAGAAGTACCAGAGATCGCAGAACAAATTATTGAAATCCGTAACGTCGCTCGTCTACCAGGCACCCGTGCTAAAATAGCTGTGAAGACCAACGATCATCGTATTGATCCAGTTGGTGCTTGTATTGGTATGCGTGGTACACGTATCCAAGCAGTACAGCAAGAGCTAGACGGTGAGCGTATTGATGTGGTGGTATGGTCAGATGACCCTGCCCAGTTTATCATTAGCTCTCTAGAGCCTGCTGACGTAAGCAGTATCATTTTAGATGAAGATACGCAAACAGCAGATATTATCTTTAGCACCAATGATCAATTGGCGCGTGCTATTGGCTCACAAGGTCAAAACGTACGTCTAGCGTCTGAATTGACGGGCTATAAGCTGAATATGATGCTCGAAGAAGAGTATCAGCAACGTCAACAAAACGAATCAAAAGCGTTTATTGAATTATTCTATGAGCGCCTAGAAGTAGATAAAGATTTAGCACAGGCATTGGTCGATATTGGTTTTACCAGTATCGAAGAAGTGGCCTATGTACCAGTTGAGACTTTCTATGATATCGAAGGTCTAGACGATGAAGCGATTGATATGATTCAAGAGCGTGCTAAAGAAGTTGTCATCGCTGATGAACTGGTCAAACAACAGAACATGAAAGAGCCAAGTCAAGAGCTTCAAGAGCTTGAAGGTATGACAGTCAGTTGGGCTTATAAAATGGCGCAGAAAGACATCATTACTGTTGATGACTTGGCAGAACAAGCCGTCTTCGATCTAGAAGATATCGAAGGATTAGACTCTGAAACTGCAGGAAAACTCATCATGAAAGCTCGGGAATCTTGGTTCGATGAATAAGCGGTAACTGCATATCGCTGTCTTTTGGTGATATGCTATTGAGAATAAAGCGCTGATATTATTTATAAGTATCAGCCTTAACCCAATCATTTGTAGCCAACAACTGAATTGAACATATAGCAAATAATAGACAGTAGGTGATAATAAATGGCAGATAAGACCGTCAAAGAACTGGCAGAAATGGTAGGCAAAACTACAGATGCTGTAAAGCAGCAATTAGTAGATGCTGGCCTGCCTGCTCGCGCAGAGGATGACCTAGTCACCGAGCTTGAGCAAGAAAAGCTGGTGACGTATTTAAAGCAAAGTCATGGTCAACAAGAAAAGCGTCGTATTAGTCTTAAATCTAAGACGACCAGTACTGCACGTGTGACAGGCTCTTCTGGTAAATCTAAGAGCGTCAACGTAGAAGTGCGTAAAAAGAAAGTATTCGAAAAGCCTGATCCGGAAAAAATGGCTGAAGAGCTAGCCGCTCGTGAGCAGGCTCTAATTGAGTCTCAAGAACGTGCAGCCAAAGAAGCTGAAGAACGCGCCGCTACTAAGAAAAAAGCGGAAGAGCGTCAAGCAGCAACGCTAGCAGCAATGCGTGCAAGCTTAGGCTCTAGCAAAAAATCAGACGACAAGAATGATGATATTTCTACATCAGTTGTCGTCAAAAAAGGCGGTAAAGCGACGGCTGAAGTTAAGCCTAAAGAGCAGCCGAAAAAGAAAGTTGCTGCAACTAAGCCTAAAGTTGAAACCGCTGCTGAACGTAAAGCTCGCGAGACTCGTGAGAAAGAAGAAGCGCGTCTGCGTGAAATCGAACTAGAAACCCGCCGCACACAAGCTGAAGAAGCGCAAAAGCGTACACTTGAGCAAATGCGCAAAATGGCTGGTAAATATACAGATCGTGAGCCTGTTACTGAAGTACGTAAAGATGAGCCATTGGCTGAAGGTCTGGTAGGTGATGCACTAGAAGAGTCTTTCGAAAAAGAGCGTCGCGAAATCAAACGCGGTTCGAACAGTACTGGTACTCGTGGTCGTCGTCGTAAGAACCAAGATGAACGCGAAATCAAAAACCGCAAAAACGGTTTGCGTTCAACTCAGGCATCACAGCATAAGTTCGAAAAACCTGTTGAAAAAATCGTCTATGATGTCGAGATTAGTGAGCAAATTTCAGTTGCCGATCTTGCACAGCGTATGGCGGTTAAAGCTCGTGAAGTCACCAAATTACTTATGAAAATGGGTGAAATGGCTCGTGAGTCAGATACGATTGATCAAGCAACCGCAAGTTTGCTTGTTGAAGAAATGGGTCACAACCCAGTACCAGTTAGTGATACTAAAGTCGAAGATGACTTACAGTATGCAGTCGATGAGCGTAGCAGTAACATCCAAACTCGTCCACCAGTAGTAACTATCATGGGTCACGTCGATCATGGTAAGACATCACTACTAGATAAGATTCGTGAAACGAAAGTTGCGAATGGCGAAGCGGGCGGCATTACACAGCATATCGGTGCTTATCATGTAAAAACTGATCGCGGTGTTATTACTTTCCTTGATACTCCAGGTCACGCAGCGTTTAGCGCAATGCGTTCACGTGGTGCTCAAGCGACTGATATCGTTGTATTGGTGGTTGCGGCTGACGATGGCATGATGCCACAAACAGCAGAAGCCATTGATCATGCACGTGCAGCTGGTACGCCAATCATTGTTGCTATCAACAAAATGGATAAGCCAGGTGCTGATCCTGACCGTGTTCTTAATGAATTAACGACGAAAGAAGTTGTTTCAGAAGAATGGGGCGGCGATACACCAATGGCTCGTATCTCAGCCAAAACAGGCGAAGGTATCGAAGACTTACTAGAATTCATTAGCTTACAAGCTGAGCTAATGGAACTAGAAGCGCCACTAGACGGTGCTGCTCAGGGTGTGGTTATTGAGTCAAGACTTGAAAAAGGTCGTGGTCCTGTCGTTAGTGTCCTAGTGAAAAAAGGTACATTGAAACAAGGCGACTTGGTTCTAGCTGGTGAGCACTATGGTAAAGTTCGTGCATTAACAGACGAGCATGGCCAACGTATCAAATCAGCTGGTCCTTCTATTCCTGTAGAGATTTTAGGTCTGCCTGAGACACCTGCTGCTGGTAGCGAGTTCCTAGTTGTGACGGACGAGAAAAAAGCTCGTGAAGTTGCGGACTTTAGAACCAACCGTGAGCGTGAGCGTCAACTTGAGCGTCAGAATGCCATGCGTTTAGAAAGCATGTTTGATCAGATGGGCCAAGGCGATGTGTCATTCTTGAATATCGTACTAAAAACAGACGTACGTGGTTCACTTGAAGCACTACTAGCTGCCCTAAACGAATTGTCTACTGACGAAGTAAAAGTCAGAGTGATCAGTTCAGGCGTTGGTCCTATCTCTGAGTCTGACGTAACCCTTGCAGAATCGAGTGAAGCGGTACTGTTAGGCTTTAACGTTCGTGCAGATGCTACCGCACGTCGCAAAGCAGACACTGCTAACATGGATATTCGCTACTATAGCGTAATCTATGGTTTGATCGATGATGTGAAATCAGCAATGAGCGGTATGCTTGCTCCTGAACATCGTGAGAAAATCCTTGGTGTTGCAGACGTTCGTGAAGTATTCCGTTCTAGTAAGTTCGGTGCTGCTGCTGGTTGTATGGTGGTCGAAGGTACAATCTATCGCAACAAACCTATCCGCGTATTGCGTGATGACCAAGTTATCTTTACTGGTCAATTGCAATCATTGCGTCGTTATAAAGAAGACGTCAATGAAGTACGTACTGGTATGGAATGTGGTCTAGCCGTTCGTGGTTATGATGTTGAAGCTGGCGATAAGATCGAAGTCTTTGAAATCCAAGAGTTCGCACGTACTATCTAAAGCTGCTGTTCGATAGCAGAGTATGTATTAATGCAATATGCGTAATCCGCTGAGCTGTTTAGATACTTTGCTAATATTCAGCTGTACTTAGGCCTAACAGGTACATCCTGCTAGGCCTTTTTTAGCACATATCAGTGCAACATCTATTAATCAGCAGAATTATACAGTAATAAAATAAGCCCATTAAAGTAAGGTAACAACATGAACCAACGTTTACAAAGATTATCGGATCAGATTCAGCGTGAGCTTGCTGTTCTTATTCGCGATGAAGTTAATGACCCTCGTCTAACAGGTTTTGTCACGATCTCTAGTGTCAAAGTTAGCCCAGATTTAGGCTATGCGGACGTCTATGTCACTATCATGGAGCCTGAGCTCAATGATGCTATGAATAAGACCAACCATGAAGAAAGTATCAAGGTATTGAATAAAGCGGCAGGGTTTTTGCGTACAGAATTAAGCCATAGCTTAAAGACACGTACTACGCCGCGCTTACGTTTTCATTACGATGAAGTAACGGCTCGTGGTAACTACATGATGGACTTGATTAGTAAGGCCGTGACTAAAACTGAGAAAAACGAGAATGACGAGTAAATTATTATTATGTCTATAGCGTCTAAGCAAGTTGATAAAAAAGCTAATAAAGTATCTGAAAAAGTAAAAGTTTCAGGTGTTATATTGGTGGATAAACCCAAAGGTATGACCTCGCAGCAAGTTGTGTCAAAAGTGAAGTATTTATTTAAATCACCGATACACGATAGTAAAAAGGCAGGGCATACAGGGACGCTTGATCCGATGGCAACTGGCCTGCTGCCTATTTGCTTGGGTGAAGCTACCAAGTTTAGCCATTATCAACTGGATGCTGATAAATCTTACCAAGCGACTATCTTGCTAGGTAGTCAAACCGATACTGGTGATGCTGATGGCCAAATCGTAACGCAGGCTTCTATCCCAAAATTTGATGAAGCCTCATTAGCGACTATTGCCCAGCAGTTTTTGGGCGCTCAGCAGCAGATACCACCGATGTATTCAGCGCTAAAAAAAGATGGCAAAAAACTGTATGAATATGCTCGCGCGGGTATTGAGGTTGATAGACCGCCCAGAGATATCACGATTAAAGCAATTAATCTACAGATGATAGATGATACCCAGATTAATCTAACGGTTACTTGTACGAAAGGTACTTACGTACGTGTATTAGCGGAAGATATTGCAAAGCAGCTAGGTACGCTAGGACATTTGACGGCATTGCGTCGTACACAAGTAGGGAGCTTCAGCATTGATGATGCGATCGCTGTATCATTATTAGAAGAGCATAGTTTAGAGGGGCGTCAGTCTTGGCTGCTGCCTACCGATGCTTGTATTGATATCGATGCTGAGCTGACGCTGACAGAGGAACAATGCGCCCGCGTACATATGGGGCAACGCTTAAACGTATTTGATGAGCTAACAGGTAAGCTCAAGGATTATGTTGCTAGAATGGTTTCTGACCAGCTGTCTAAGAATAGCTCTGTCGATATTAATGATGATGCTAGTACTCACAGTAAAGCTAATATTGGTCTTGATGCGCCTCAGCTCCTAGAGCATGAAATACCTATTGATATACGTTTACTCAATGAGCAGGGAGAATTTCTCGGTTTGGGGTCTGTGAGCTTAAATGGACGTCTACAACCTAAGAAATTGATTCAGCGCTAATAGTCACGTTTTCACCAATGTTACTTAAATAGAGAAACTACCACCTAACGTTGGCCTGATTTACTAATAGTTTACACTAATCACATACCGTCACATTTTATTGCAGGTTTCGCCTATGGTGAAACCTGTTTTTTTTGTACTCTAGATTCATCAGATAGGAAATGCTGAGCTAAAAAATAAAATGGATAAATATTATAAGAATAAAAAATTGCTATAAAGCTAATAATTAAAAAATAGACAATTAAAAGAAAAAATTAATGCAGAAAGGACGCATTTGAATAAAAATAAAATAGTTCAAAGGAAAATGTACTACTGAATAATAATAAAATTAGCTTATAAAAATATACTGGCTCACAAAAACTAATAGATAAGAAGAAGGAAAGTTATGAAAACGATCGCTTTTTTACTGCATAACCACTTCGAACAAGCAGAGTACGAAGACGTTAATAATCAGCTAAAAGACAAAGGCTACAAAACACTTCTCATAACAACAAATGATAAAAAAGAAGTGCAAGCCATGCAGCAAGACGTAAATAAGAGTGATACTTTTACTGCTGATATCTTTGCAGAAGATGCTGACGTTTCTGAGTATGATGCATTGGTGTTACCAGGTGGTACTGTCAACGCTGATACTATTCGTGGTAACGAAAAGGCTCATCAAATTATCAATGCTATAAATGAAGCAGGAAAGCCACTAGCTGTTATTTGTCATGCTCCTTGGGTTCTCATCAATACAAATATTGCTAAAGGCAAAACCCTTACCGCTTATCCTACTTTGCAACTAGATTTAGAAAACGCTGGAGCAAACTACGTAGATAAGACAGTGCAGGTAGATGGTAATCTTATTACTTCGCGTAACCCAGACGATATACCCAATTTTGTTGATGCCATAGATAAAGCATTATCTTAGAATTTTGACTTCTAACCAGACAAGTTTAATTAACTAAGTACTATTAAATCTAAATTCTGTACAACTAACATTTATAACCATAACTAAGGAAGATACTATGTCAAACTCTAACCCAAACGATACTAAGCTTGAGCAACAACGTTCTGATTCAGCAGAAGCAGCACTTAAAAGTCAAACTGAAGATAATCATAGTGAAAACAGCGAAGCAGCAGCAGAACGTATCGCAGCTAACTTAGAAAACGCGAAAGAAGATAAGTAAGTTTTTAATATGCCACCTGTAATAGGTGGCATTGATATGTTTATAGTTTGCACGTCTTATGATCGATGAGTGCAACGACAGTTAGTCCACAAAATAATAATTCAGGAGCTAATATGAGTAATTCACCGAACAATATGGACGAGCAGGAAAAAGAGATTGAAAAGCTTGCAGAAGAAATTAATCCAAGCGAGCATACTGCCCCAGACAGCTTAGCGGAAGTAACTACTGCCGCGCCTCTTGAAGATGATGAACTAGGCGGCAATGCGACAGAGTCTGACGTTAGTAAGTAGCCTAGGTAGGCACTTAATAGATAGTTATCTATAGAATACTAGCTACTAGAAATTAAATGTCGCTTTACAAGTATTATGAAAAACTGCTGCTAGTTCAGCAGTTTTTTGTTATAATTACCCCCACATTTAAATTAGGTTTTGAATGATGTACTGTAGTTAGCCCATTACTTTGATTAAGTAGTGCTATAGTTAACTACAATGTACGATTCAAAACATGCTAAATGGTTGTTAACTGAGCTTGTCGTACACTAGGTCAACTCTAGTAATGCAGGGTTGTCCTGAATGGCGTACAGGTTATTTTATTTATTATTCTATTGCTTTAATACTGACTCAAATTGCAGTCCGCTTTTTAAAGTTTTTAGCATTGCCGGAGATATTTATGCTAACTAATACCGATCGTGAACAAATCATCGCTCAATACCAACGTGGCGAAAATGACACTGGTTCTCCAGAAGTTCAAGTAGCTTTGTTGAGTGCTCGTATCAATGATTTGCAGAACCACTTTAAAGCACACAAAGCTGACCATCATAGCCGTCGCGGTCTTATCCGTATGGTTAACACGCGTCGTAAACTGCTTGATTACTTAAAAGGTAAAGACCTTGGTCGTTACACTACTCTAATCAGCCAGTTAGGTCTACGTCGTTAATCTAACGACAATAGTACGAGTGAATGCTGAATTTTTTGCTAAATCGCTTGGAACTTGTTTGTTGTTATCGATAAAATAGATTTTTCTAAAAACGGTGTGGAATAGTTTCACGCCGTTTTTTTATGCTTATTCGTTTTAGATACTGTGCTCAAGTAGTAAGAGGTAGAACCCCTTCTCTAGAATAGCTAAGAGGAATATTGGTATAAACTGTACTAACCAAGCCTCAAATGCGGTATTTTCTGATGATAATTGCGCTACTGTGCAATTAATTGGTCAATGGCTATAAATCACTGTAAAATAATGCCTTGTTAGTTTGATAGCGCATCTGCTACAGATATGGCGATTATTGTTAAGATATTTATGATTTGGCTTGGTAATCAGCGCAGATAGCTGATATTTGAAAGTTCAGAAAATAGCCTGTAGGGTTTTTAGCATCGAAGTCTTTTGACTTAATGTCTTTTTGATAGTATTTATAGTAAAGGCAAAATTGCACGACCGAATATACATAATAGTACGATGTCTAACTCAGACAAATATATGAGATAACCAAGTAACGTTATTGGCATTGGTTGCGATGATTTCTAATAGAAAACATATCAACGGATAGCCATATACACAGAATTTTAATGACAGATATCAGATTTTTTTGACGCTGATATCAGTTTTGTCAGTCAACATTAGGAAGATTATATGACAATGTTCAACACCATTAAGCGTGAATTTCAGTATGGCAACCAGCAGGTTGTTATCGAGACAGGTCGTATTGCCCGTCAAGCAAACTCTATTTTAGTACACATGGGCGGCGTAACCGTATTAGTTGCAGCAGTCGTGAAATCAGAAGCTAAAGAAGGTCAAAACTTCTTTCCGCTAACGGTTAATTATCAAGAAAAAATGTATGCAGCAGGTAAAATTCCAGGTGCTTACGGTAAACGCGAAGGCCGTGCGAGCGAATTTGAAACCTTAACTTCACGCTTGATTGACCGTCCGATTCGTCCGCTATTCCCAGAAGGCTACGTAAACGAAATCCAAATCACCGCAACAGTTGTATCATCAGATAAAACTCAGTCTGCAGATATCGCTGCACTAATCGGTGCCTCAGCAGCATTGGCTATCTCTGATGCGCCATTTAATGGTCCTGTTGCTGCCGCTCGTGTTGGTTTCATTAACGGCGAATACGTTCTAAACCCAACGTCTGAGCAGCTTGAAACCAGTGATCTGGATTTGGTTGTGGCTGGTACTAAGTCTGCGGTATTAATGGTTGAATCTGAAGCGGCAGAGCTGTCAGAAGACCAGATGCTAGGTGCAGTATTGTACGGCCATCAGCAACAACAAATCGTTATTGATAACATTGCTTCAATGGCTGAAGAAATCGGTACTGCTAAGCAGCAATACTCTGCTCCTGAGCGTGACCAAACCCTTATTAGCAGCATGAAAGAGCAGTTCGGCGAACAAGTTGCTGACGCTTATACCATTACTGATAAGCAAGCACGTTACACCAAGCTTGATGAAATTAAGCAGTCAATTATTGATGCACTTGCTGGTGATGCTGAGTCAGAAACTTATGCTGATACCGTATCTGAGCTTAAAGAAATCTATAACGACCTTAAATATCGTACCGTTCGTGACAACATCTTGTCAGGTAAGCCGCGTATCGATGGTCGTGACCCTGAGACAGTTCGTGCGCTTGACGTACAAGTTGGTGTATTGCCATATACGCATGGTTCAGCATTGTTCACACGTGGCGAGACGCAGGCATTGGTTACTACCACACTTGGTAACAGCCGTGACGTCAACATGATTGACTCACTAGGTGGCACGATTCGTGACCATTTCATGCTGCATTATAACTTCCCGCATTTCTCAGTTGGTGAAACGGGCCGTGAAGGTATTCCAAAACGTCGTGAAATCGGTCATGGTCGTCTAGCACGCCGCGGTGTACAAGCAATGTTGCCAGATAGTGAGCGTTTCCCGTATGTGATTCGTGTGGTATCAGAAATCACTGAATCTAACGGTTCATCTTCTATGGCTTCTGTTTGTGGCGCAAGCTTGGCATTGATGGACGCAGGCGTACCATTAAAAGCACCAGTTGCTGGTATCGCAATGGGTCTGGTTAAAGAAGGCGATCGTTTCGCTGTATTGTCAGATATCTTGGGTGATGAAGATCACCTAGGTGATATGGACTTTAAAGTAGCTGGTTCTAAAAACGGTATCACTGCACTTCAGATGGATATCAAAATCGAAGGTATTACCCCTGATATCATGGAGCAAGCGCTTAAACAAGCCCATGCAGGTCGTATCCATATCCTAGAAGCAATGAACCAAGTATTGCCTGAGAGCCGTACTGAAATCAATGCTCATGCACCAAACTACGCGGTTATCGAAATCAACCCGGACAAGATTCGTGACGTTATCGGTAAAGGCGGCGCAACTATCCGTCAGCTAACGGAAGAAACTGGCGCGGTTATCGATATTGATGACGCAGGTACTATCCGTATCTTTGGTGAAAACAAAGCAGCGACCAAGGCAGCTATCGGTAAAATCGAAGCACTCACTGCTGAAGTTGAAGTTGGTAAAACTTATGAAGGTACCGTTGCTCGTATCGTCGACTTCGGTGCATTTGTAAATGTCTTGCCAAACACTGATGGTCTAGTACATATTTCACAAATCGCAGAAGAGCGCGTAGAGAATGTGTCAGACTACCTAAAAGAAGGTCAGGTCGTTAAAGTACTTGTACAAGACGTTGACAACCGTGGTCGTATCAAACTAACTATGAAAGGTGTTGAGCAGAACTAATACTCAATATCTGATGTGGTTTAAATAAGAAAAAACCGCCTTGAAATGCTCGTTATGAGTATTCAAGGCGGTTTTTTTATGTGCTCAAAAAGACGATGACTGGCTAGCTAAAAGGCCATTTATAACTCAATGCTTTTAGGCAGGTGTATATCGATACGAAGTTTTGGTAGGTCTTGTAAATACTCAGTTAATAATGGCAAAGTAACAGCATGCCAGTCTAAAGGCAGAGTATCTGCTGTATTGCTTTCATTGGATACGATATCACGTGGTCTGCCTGAGATAAGTGGCCGCGCAAGCAATGCAACTCTGCGTATGCCTTGGTAACGTATAAGCGGCATTATTTGCTGTTGCAAATCAATCAAGGCAGCAGTCAGCCAACGTGTGCGCGCTGGATGATAAGGATGGTTTGATATCACAAGGTTGGCAATATAGTTTGGCTGGTTACCGTTACTACTGATACCAAGTCCGACCAGCTCACGTGTACGCTTATTAAGTAAGCAGCTACCAACATTCAGACTACCATCGCGGCACGCGCGATGATAGCGACTATAATTATCAGGAAATAGAGTTTTCGCTCGTGTGAGTACAGGATCTAAAACGATACCAGTATTGTTGACAGGTAAAACAAGCAACTGTGCATTGCTATTTAAAATAGAGGCATGTGTGAATTGCAAAATCGCCATCGTAAGCCTCTCTATAACCAAATCAAGTATACGGTTATTGAACCGTCGCTTTATTAGAGTCGTTTGCTTCTAACTGAGCAATTTGTTGTTCGAGTAGCGCAATTTGTTCTGCCTTCATATCAGTCAACTGCTTATTCATAGCCACTTGTTCAGCGGCTAACTTTTCTTGTTCGGCCAGTCGCTGACGTTCATCTTCTAAACGATCAATCTCTTCTTTCGCCAAGCTATCATTTTCTGGTAGCGGCGCATCTAATATAGCAGTAGGATTTGGTATCGCAGTACTGTCATTATTGGCTGCTCCAGAGTTTTCATCCATGAGCACACCGTCGTCAATCACAGAATCATCTGATACTTCTGAAGTGCTGTCTGTGACTGATTCTGTCTGTGATTGGTCAGTTACTGGTGCTGAAGTGGCGTTATCTGTAGGGAGTGTGGACTGAGTGCCAGACCTTCCTACGATAAGGTAGACAATGACGATAAGTAGCAATACTGAGATAAGTACTGCCAAAATTTTCTGACGTGTTTTAGTCTGTTTTTTCTTGGAAGCGCGGGTTGATGAAGGCCGGATGTTGTCTGGTTTCATATTATGATCGATTCATGTCAAGAATATAAGAAGCCATACTATAGCAAACTCAAAATAAAAAGCCTATCTATTGATAGATAGGCTTAATAGACCATTAAATAATAAAGTATTTAATCTGTTTTTAGTTGTGAAAACTAAATAACTAAGGCTTAAATTTTACAGTGCCGCTAGTGCCAGTTGCCATCGCATCACGAGCCATCTGATCTTCTAAATGGTTCTTTGCACTAATGGCATCAGGATCGGGGCGTTGCTCTGTGTGTCCGCACTGAGTGCATTCAATATACTCATCTGGGGCAGGGGTTACGATATTGACTTGCACGACCGCATCCATTTCCTGACATTTTGGACAACGCACCCCTGCTAAAAATCGGCGCTTAGGACTCGATGACTGATAACGCATTTAAATGACCTCGCGCGTCGTTTGAGTATTTGCCGCATCGATATTTTTAGCATCAGTGAAACCATTATGACGTAGCAAGGCATCGATACTGGCGCTACGACCGCGGAAGTTTTCAAAGTTGGTCTTCGCTGGGAAACTGCCGCCAACAGATAAGATAGATTCACGGAACGCTTTGCCTGTCGCTGGGTTGAAAATACCGTCTTCTTCAAACTTGCTAAACGCATCAGCTGACAGCAGTTCCGCCCATTTATATGAGTAATAGCCTGCAGCATAACCACCCGCGAATATATGACTAAAACCATTAGCAAAGCGGTTATAGTCAGGTGTTTGCATAACGGAGATATCATGACGGACAGTATTGAGCGTCTCTAAAATACCATCGTAACTTAGTGCTGGCGTATGAGCGTGAATGAGTAAATCAAATAGAGCAAACTCAATCTGACGCAGTGTTTGCATGCCGCTTTGAAAGTTTTTCACTGCTAGTAGTGCATCAAGTTTGTCTTTAGGTAATGGCTCACCAGTCTCAACGTGACTGCTGATAAGAGCGATACCTTCAGCGTCCCAAGCCCAGTTTTCCATAAACTGACTAGGAAGCTCGACCGCATCCCACTCGACGCCATTGACACCAGCGACATCGCCGACCGTGACTTGAGTCAATAAATGATGTAAGCCATGACCAAACTCGTGGAATAAGGTTAATACTTCATCATGGGTCAATAAACTAGGTTTGCCATCAAGTGCCGGCGTGAAATTACCAACCATAAAGCAAACGGGAAGCTGCTGATGGTTTTGTGCTTCATAGCTATAGCGAGATTGGAAACCACTCATCCATGCACCGCCACGCTTACCGCTACGTGCAAACAAGTCAAAGTAGAAGCCACCGAGCAAGCGATCATCAGCATCGAATAATTGATAAAAGCTTACATCGTCATGCCAGCGAGAGACTGAGTCACTTTCTACATCTTTATGGTTTTGCTCTTGTACTTTGATACCGTATAGACGCTCAACGATAGTAAACAAGCCATTAATCACTTTGGGTAATGGGAAATATGGACGAATTTCCTCTTGCGATAAGCTGAACTCACTTTGTTTTACCTTTTCAGCGATGTAAGCGCTATCCCACGGTTGCAATTCATCAATGCCATAATCACTAGCGTATTTCTGTAGCTGTGCCAAATCCGCTTTGGCAGCAGAGGTCGCTTGCGTTGCTAAGTCACGTAAGAATGTTTCAACTTCTAAGACGCTGTCTGCCATCTTGGTCGATAGCGATACTTCAGCATAATTTGCAAAACCAAGTAGCTTGGCTTTTTGCTCACGTAATGAGAGGATTTGACTCATATTGTCAGCGTTATTTAATGAGTTGCCTTTTGCATTGGTATGCGTATCAAACTCAGAGGCGCGTGTGACGTAAGCATGATACAGCTTCTCACGTAGGCTACGATCGTCCGCATGAGTCATGATCGCTAGATATACAGGAATATTTAAACTGGCCACATAGTAAGGAGTAGGAAGCGCATCTATATCAGCTTGGCTAAGGGCACCGCTAGCAAGCTCACGCGCTTTGTATTGCTCGCCTGCATCTGCCAATAGTGCCAAACCACTCTCTGTTAACCCCTTTAACTGAGAGTCTTCTAAAGGCAGGGCAAATGCTTGCGTCGCATCCAAGATATTGTCCGAAAAGGTTGCAGACAGGGTCGATAACTCACTTTGGATAGCGGCAAACTTTTCTTGCTCAGCTTGAGGTAATGCAACGCCTGATAACTCAAAGCTACGTAATGCCAGTTCGATTGCACGTGCACGAGCAGGCTCTAACGTAGCAAAGAAATCTGTGTCATTGACGATAGCTTGATAACGATTAAACAAAGGCTGATGTTGGCCCACTCGCGTACCGTAAGCAGATAGTTTTGGTAGCAGTTCATGGTGAACATGGCGAATCTCATCGTTGCTCATCACGCTATTGAGATGCGACAAAATACCCCAGCTACGATCTAATGCCAAATTGATATGGTCAAAGCTCATCACATCTGCTAAAGCTTGTTCAGCGCTTATTTTTTCAGCACTTGTTTTTTCAGCACTATCGCTTTCTACCACGGTTAAGGTATCTAAAAAAGCATTGGCAGCATCAATGGCATCAATTACTTGGTTTTGTAACGTATGTGGCGCAGTGTCGGTAAAATCGACAAGGCGTAAATCTGAAGGAGAAGGTGTCATATAGGTATCCGATATCAATGAATTATTATTAATCAAAATGAGAATGAAATAAATCTAGCTACTATGGAAATATACAGTGTGTTCTTATTTTATATATAGATTATATAAAAGATGGGTTCGTTTGGTAAAAATACAACCTAAGCACTTTTATACGATTCAAGTAATTAGGACAGTGCTAGCAATCTGAAGGTAAACATCGAGATTCTGATATTTAAATTCAACTTCTCAAGATAATTATCTGAATATGTAGCTATGTTCGTTAAGGCAGTTCTTTAACAATATAGAGTGCTCTACTTACAAAGCGCTATCATTTGCTTGCAAATTAACCCTACAGGGAGTGGGGTATAGCTGTTAGCATCAAGGTAATGGAATTTAAATATTATGCATCGACAGGATGCAAGAAAAACACGGATAGAAATTTCTACACTTATAAAAGTACATGAGTGAAGAAATACATAAAGTTAAAAATGAACGATAATAAAACAAGGAGCAATATATGAAAGCGACTCTTAAAAGTTTACGTGAAACTAAAGCTAACCCTGCAGTAAGTATCTTTGTTAAAACGTATCGTGAACATCCAGCTAATGAGCAAGATCCTATCGCTCTAAAAAATCAATTGAAAGTTGCCGAAGATCGTTTGACGAAGGAGTACGACAAACGCACAGCGACTACCATTCTAGATAATATTCAAAATAAAATCAGTGAGCTCAATCACAATTATAACCTCGATACGTTAGCTATATTTGCTAGTACAGATGATGTGCAAGTCATCCGTATGCCAATTGATACGACAGAGCGCGTTGTGATTTCAGATAGATTTGCTACGCGTGACTTGGTCCGTGATATGGCAAGTGCGGTTCATTATTATACGGTGGTCTTAACCCGTGACAATGCGCGTTTGATTGAAGCATCTAATGACCGCGTCGTGAGAGAGTTCGATAAAGATGACGATGCACAAAACAACATGGAGAACATTCAGTTCCCTGTCGAAAACAACGGACTATACACAACAGGCGACGGTGGCTCAGATCGTTCATCAAACAACGAAAGCAGTCACTTAAAAGAATTCTTTAACCAAGTCGATAAAAGCGTCCAAGAGTTATGGGGCGAGCATAAAATGCCTCTTGTGATAGTTGGTGATGCAAAAAATATTGGCTACTATAAAGAAGTCTGCGATCGTCCAGATAATATCATTGCTACAGTATCGAATGCGACCAATCTAGAAGATGGTAGTGCACAGCATATCGTTGACAGTGTGCAAGAAGCTGTAGAAGAGTATCGCACATCGCTGCACAAAGCTGCATTGGGTGAAATAGATAAAGCTCGCGGTGCGAATATGTTGCAGACTGACTTGCAGGAAGTATATCGAAGTGCTTTCCAAGGAGCTGGCGAGACACTTTATGTACGCCGTGGCTATATACAATCTGCTAAGATTGATGAAAAGGCACAAACGTTAAGCCCTGCCAATGATGCTACTACGGAAGGCATCACAGATGATGCAATCGGTGAAATCATCGAGCACGTCATTCACAATGGCGGCGAAGCTGTATTTATGCCACAAGATATCATGGGTGAAGATCAACCAATAGCGCTAGTAACTCGCTACTAATCTGACGATGCCACCTATGTGCGATATTCATTTATGAATCAGCCATTTATGAATTAGCCATTGATAATACATAGGTGTAATATGAGAGCATTGGTTCAATACGAGCCAGTGCTCTTTTTATGTCTGTCATTACCATCACTATGGATGCTATCGTAGCTGAGCTATTGATCTTTACTCCATAAATAATGAGCGTACAACTAACCAAACTATGACTACCACCTCTTTTGTTTTAACTAGCTACAACATCCATAAAGGCATGTCACCGCTGAATCGCCAAGTGAAGATGCAAGGTATTGCTCAGGCGCTAGAGTCTGTGGGTTCAGACGTCTTGTGCCTACAAGAAGTGCAGGGCCAAAACCTCAAGCGTAATATGCAATATAACGAGTACCCAGATCAATCACAGCATGAATGGTTTGGCGAATTTTTAGATTTGCAAAACAGTTACGGTAAAAACTCCGAATACGAAAACGGCCACCACGGCAATGCAGTATTGAGTCGCTTCCCGCTAGACCCCAAACACAATGTAAATATTACGGTCAACAAGCTTGAGCAGCGCGGTGTCTTGCACTGTGAGGTAAAACCTGTCGGTTGGGAGATGCCAGTTGTCGTATTGTGTGCACATTTGAACTTGTTTGAGCGCGATCGTATCAAGCAGTATCAAGCGATTAGTGACTATGTGCGAAATGAGATTGCGCCGGATCAACCACTTATCTTAGCAGGCGATTTTAATGATTGGAAAAAGATGTCTTGTGACAAACTGGCGTCAGATCTCGGTATGATAGAAGCGTTCAAACATTGTCATGGCAAGCTGTTGCCAACCTTTCCCGCAAAACTGCCAGTACTCAGCTTAGATCGTATCTATGTGCGCAATTTGCTTGTGAAGGATGCTTGGGTACACACTGGAAAACCTTGGTCATCGCTATCAGATCATCTGCCCATTAGCGCAGAGCTGATGTTGCCCTAATACCTAACTATAATAATTCGTCTAAATGTATTATATTGGCAATCTATCGATATATGAACAATTGTCTTTATTGATCATATTATTAATTAACTATGTTCTCGATTGAAAGTGATATTAACAGCACAACGTTTCAATAAAATGAATAACAAGTACAGCCTAATAAACAAAATATAAGGATATTCTACGATGGCAACAACGTCTACTACTGATAATAATCAACAAGCTAACCACAATATACCTAAGACACAGCACGCCGTACTCATACGCGAGTTCGGTGAGCCTGAAGTAATGAAATATCAAGATGGTGCTGATGTCCCTGAGCTACAGGACGACCAAGTACTGGTAAAAATTGCCTATGCTGGGATTAACCCTGTCGATTATAAAACTCGCCAAGGTAAAGGCTGGGGTGCGGAAAACATTCGCAAAGACAAGTTTGAGAATGATCAGCCAGCTATTTTAGGGTTCGATGTATCAGGCGAAGTAGTCAGCAGTAATAGCGACGAGTTTGCTGTTGGCGATAGAGTAGCGGCTTTGACCTTTAGCGGTGGTGGCTATGCGCAATACGTGGCAGTAGATGCCAAGTTGCTTGCGAAAGTACCAGACAATGTCAGCTTAGAGCAGGCGGGTGCTTTACCTTGTATTGGACAAACGGCGCTACAATTTGTAGATTTTGCTGATATAAAAACAGGCGAGCATGTGGTAATTAATGCACCAGCAGGCGGTGTCGGTCATTTACTAATCCAATTGCTCATGAATAAGGTGGCGCAAGATAACATCAAGGTGACGGTAATTTGCTCGCCAGAAAAGTACGCCAAGCTTGATGAATTGATAGACGTATCTAAGCTGGCGGGCTGGATAGATTATACCAAAGATGAAGACTTCCCTGACCTACAAGCCGACGTGCTACTTGATTTAGTCGGTGATGAAGCAGGTGTCCGCGCGCTTAGCGTGCTCAAGTCAGGCGCTCGAGTGAATGTATTACCAACTATCTGGGTTGATAAGCTCAAAGAAGCCGGTCAGCAAAAAGACTTAGCAGTAGCAGGCTATAAAGCGCAGCGTAGTGGTCAAGATATGGCGCGTGTTTTACAGGAGGTGGCCGATGGTAAGCTAACTTTAAAAATTCAAAAAACCTATCCACTCTCAGAAGTCGTTGCAGCGCACCACGAGCTACAAAAAGGCGATGCTTTTGGCAAGATTGTCTTAGCGGCAGCTGAGTGAATGTCAAGATTGCCCAAGTATTAGGTAGTGTTCGATAGGATTTATTAGTAAAGGGATGTCTGTTGAAACGCAGTAAACTTAACTGATGATTTAACAAATCATACAAAAGTTTTATTTTGGACAACAGAACGTCCCTGTAGTCTTCGCTGATTTATCATAGGATAGAAAGCGAACGATACTAAGAAAGGGAATAATATGACTATCAATGAAAAAACAGATGACCACATTGCTTATGAATCCAAAGTCCGTGCAGAAATAGAAGCATGGAAGAACCCTGATAAAGGGATTTTGGATAAGACGCTCTCAGTGCTTAATACCCCTGTGGTAGCAGCCGGTGATGCGTTAATGGAGGCTCCACAATTTGGCGATTCTCTAAAAAAAGCAACTGAAGAAACGATTAGTGCTTTGAGTGATGCAGCCAATTGGACACTGGACACTCAAGACGTTATTGATAGCTATCAAGAGGCAGCAGATATTAACGACTTCTCTATCAAAACGCTGTCTGACATCAAAAGTCTACCCATTGCTGTTATAGATAAACAAGTTAAGCTTTTTAAGAGCAAATATGTAGCGCTAACCAGTGCGCAAGGGGTGACTACGGGGGTTGTAGGCTGGGCAGGTATCCCTGCTGATGTCGTTGGGCTTATTACAGCTAACCTACGAGCGATTGGAGAATATGCAACGTACTATGGCTTTGATATCAATGATGAAGGCGAACAGTTATTTGCTATGTCTTTGTTGGCTGTAGCAACTTCTGCCTCTGTTGAAGAGCGTAAAGCGGCGTTAGATGACACTCATGCGATGATTAAAGATCCAGAAACTCAAGCATTCAATCAGATTAATGAAGAAGTTATGTCTCGTGTACTGCGTCAGACAGCGACTAAAGTAGCCACTAACATCGTTAAGACAAAAGCGGCGCAAATTATTCCAGCGGTAGGCGCAGTGGTCGCAGGTGGTGTTAATGCTAGCTACACTGCCAATGTTTGTGAAGCTGCTTATCAGTGTTACCGTGAGCGTTTTTTGGACCGTCTCGCGTAAGAATTAGATGACTCGTTAAGTCAGCGATAGTATCAAGATGTAAGCATATGCCGAAACGTTAGACTGATTCGCCCAGCATCGACCGTCTTTGTCTTAGTAATCGTATGCTTCCAAAAGGTTTGTGTATCACCATGCATCACAACGAGCTGACCAGACTCAAGATAAAGTTCAACTTTGTCTTGAGTTTTTTTATGCTTAAAAACAAATTTTCGTGTGGCACCAAGCGATAAGGAGGCGATGACTGGTTGATGACCGAGTTCTTTTTCGTCATCAGCGTGATAGCCCATACCATCAGCGCCAGAAGGATAGTAATTAAGCAGGCAGGTGTTGAAATTGGCAGTGACGCCAATCTCTGCTAAAGCTTGCTCAATTCTCTGTTTCACGTGAAACACTTTATCTGTCCATGGAACGGTTTGCCGCACATGCCCCGAGTATTGATAATTGGCATCTTCGTCTCCCATCCAAACGATTTGCCGAGTGGTTATATGGGTCTTACCAAATAACGTCACGATATCTGATTGCCAAGGTAGCTCATTTAGTAGAGTGTGATAAAGGGCAGTGGCATCGTCGATAATCACGCCTAAATCATTCACCTTACCATCATAGGGTAGTAAGTTATCCGTGGGTGCAGAAGCAAAGAGGTCAGTCATAATTTAGTCGTTGTAAATCCTTATTTACTGCTTTGATAGTGCTCGTTGATAATTTGAGCGCATAGTTCAGGCGCTTCCATTGGCAATAGATGACCATAATCTGACAGCGAAATAAGACTGCTATCTGGGACAAATTTTTTCCATTGCTTGCGTACTTTGTCATTGATGAACAGGGTAGGCTTGCCTGTAATCAACGTGTAGGGACAGCGTAGTTTTTTAAGGGCAGCATCGATATGAGGTGCGCCAAAATAATTGGCCAGCTCTTGTTCTGGTGCAAACATAAGCGTATAGCTACCATCTGTGTTTTTGCTCAGGCTTTGTTCAGCAAATACTTGCAAGTGCTCATCGCTGATACGTTTATAAGCACGCTGCGCACGTAGGCTCTCGTAATAACTATGGGTACTTGGCCAAGTAGATTGCTTAGTTAAGGTGCTTTTGAAAGGCTCGCGGCTCAGTAGGACAGAGCGTGGCAAAAGGTTATATAAGGTGGCTTGGTGTTTGGTAAATGTGACTGGCTCGATCAAGTATAACTGTGAAAATAGCTCTGGACGTTTGGCAGCTGCCATCGCTGTAGCCGTAGCCCCTTGCGAATGACCAATACCTATGACAGGCTTATTTTGGGTCTTTTCTAAAAACTCAATCAGCATATCAGCATCTTGCTCGCGCGTCAGACGACGGCTCTGCGGCTTATCATACCAGTAGCCACGTAGGGCAAGTGAGCTGATATCAAACTCAGTGGCTAGCTTACTTAATAGCGGTGTATAAGTGCCAACGGTAAAACTATTACCACTATAAAAATGTGCTGGCGCGCGGGGAGTAGAGCTGAAATCTAACGGCTGATTAAACTGGCTAAGGTCATAATAGCGTGCCTGTTTTCCGCCAAGATTAATGCGGTTTGTGAATGCTTCCATAAAATAAACACTTCCTTGTGACTTATTTTGAGTGATTTTTTTGTAGTTTGTCTTCTTATGATTGAGCTGACTTAACAAGTCCTAGTTATCTTCACCTAAGAAGCCACCGCTTTGACGTTGCCACAGTCGAGCGTAGACACCATTCAATGCCAATAGTTCATCATGACTACCTTGCTCAATAATACGGCCTTGATGCATAACGACCAGTCTATCCAGTGCGGCAATAGTAGACAAGCGATGGGCAATAGCAATAACGGTCTTGCCGGTCATGATGTCATTTAAGCTTTCGGTAATAGCATATTCAATCTCAGAATCTAACGCACTGGTGGCTTCATCTAAAAGTAAAATCGGCGCATTTTTTAGCATAACACGTGAGATAGCAATACGCTGACGTTGACCGCCAGATAGTTTGACTCCGCGTTCACCCACTTGGGTATCAAGTCCTGTATTGCCTTTATCATCGTACAGATCTTTGATGAAATCCCATGCCTGAGCTTGTTTGGCAGCGATCATAATCTCTTCATCAGTAGCATCAGGACGACCATAGGCGATATTTTCACGTACAGTACGATGTAGCAACGAGGTATCTTGAGTCACCATACCAATCTGTTGACGCAACGATTCTTGTGTGACCGCATCAATAGCTTGACCATCAATCAGAATCTTACCGCTATCGACATCAAAAAAGCGCAGTAACAGATTGACCAAGGTCGATTTACCAGCACCTGAACGCCCAACCAAACCAATCTTTTCACCCGGCTTAATATCTAAGTGGAAGTTGTCCAACAGTTTGATATATGAGTTAGGAGCGCGCTTAGCGATGTTGGTACTATCAATAGGCTCGCTAGTTTGGTCATTGTCTTCTTCGTCATTTTCATAACTGAAGTCAACATGGTCGAACACGATACGCCCGTCCGTAACGGCTAGGGCTGGCGCATCAGGTTTATCAATGATTGTCTGCGGTGCTGACAACGTACGCATACCATCTTGAACTGTACCGATACTCTCAAACAAACTGGCTGTCTGCCACATAATCCAACGCGTCAAACCATTTAGACGCAACGCCATAGCAGTCGCAGCAGCAATGGCGCCAACACCAACTGCGCCTTGTTGCCACAAGTACAATCCAATACCCGCGGTACTACTGACCAAGATCACACTGATAAGATGGGTCGATACTTCTAAATAGCTGACCCAGCGCATCTGCGCATGTACCGTACCTAAGAATTGTCCCATGGCATTTTTGGCATAGCCTAGCTCACGACGAGAATGGCTAAATAGCTTAACGGTCATGATATTGGCATAAGCATCAGTGATTCGTCCTGTCATCAAGGCACGGGCATCCGCTTGCACAATCGCTGTTTGTTTAAGCTTAGGGATAAAGTACCAAATGGTAATGGCAACCAAGACCAGCCAAATGACAAATGGAATGAGTAGTAAGCTGTCTAAATTAAACAAAATCACCCCTGAGGTGATAAAGTAGACAGAGACATACATAAACATATCGGTGACGGTCATTACGGTATCGCGTACTGCTAGGGCTGTCTGCATTACCTTAGCTGAGACACGACCCGAAAACTCATCCTGATAAAACTGCATGGATTGCCCAAGCATTCGCTGATGAAACCGCCAGCGCATCTGCATAGGAAACACGCCCTGCAAGGTCTGAAAATGGATAAATGATGACAAGGCGATCCACAATGGGCTCACTATCATGACAGCGAGCATGATGAGTAGCATATCGCCTTTTTCTACCCATAAGTTTTGCGGCGTATAAACGCCCAACCAATCGACGATATTACCTATCCAAGCAAACAGCATGGCCTCGTAGATACCGATACCAGCGGACAAAATCATAAAGATTAGTAGCCAGCCGCGTAGGCCATTGGTACATGCCCACAAAAACTTCAGCATGCCATCGCGAGGTGATGGCAATGGCATAGGTGTATCTGGAAAGGCGGGTAGGCGGTTTTCGAAAAAGCGAAATAGAGCATTCATAGGCAGTAATAAAACATCAATAGCAGTACGTCAAGATGAACGAGAGGACTCGTTATCTAGAATCTTTACTTTTGTGATTGGGATTAGGTGCTATTTTAGCAAAATTACTAATCATACCTGCATGCTAATTGTAATTTGCTTAAGAATAGCTATGTTTTGAAAGCTTCAGTTATAACCATAATAAATAGATTGCTGTAGAAAACATATTTTGTTACATTCTACACCTAAATTTATTTATGGTTTAAATATTGCTTTTATAAGCATGATTTCATTGCAAAAATCAGCTGATTAGCAGGGGTTTTATTTAATGGTTTTTATTAATATACGAACAGTAATAACTCAACATTGAAGTTCAAAAGGTAGTAGTGAATGATGTATTTAATAATAGCGGTGCTATGTAGCGTCGCCGTCTCCATACTTTTGAAAATATTGCGCCAGAAAAATATAGATATTCGTCAGACCATCGTGGCAGGCTATCCTGTGGCTTTTTTACTGACTTGGGTATTACTAAAACCTGATATAGGGGCCATACATGCGCTTGATAGCGCTTGGGGCATCATCATCGCGCTTGGGATACTATTACCTGCCGTATTTATCATTCTGGGACGGGCTATTGAAGCGGTGGGGATGGTAGCAACCGACGCCTCTCAGCGCTTATCACTTATCATTCCTATCGTAGCGGCTTTTTTGCTATTCGGTGAGGTGCTGACTGGTACACGTATACTTGGATTGGCGTTAGGATTTTTGGCATTAGGTGCACTTGTCTATCGACCACAGTATAACGATATTACTCGCCAAGCAAAGCATACGCCACTGTGGTTATTCGGGGTATGGGCAGGCTACGGCATTATTGATATTTTGTTCAAACAAGTTGCCAAACAAGGAGCAGCTTTTCCATTGACTCTACTGGTTAGCTTCGGCGTAGCAGGTTTATTGCTTCTAATCTATTTACTTATCACACGGGTACGTTGGCAAAAACAAGCGCTTATGACAGGCTTGCTGCTTGGTGCACTAAACATGGGCAATATCTACGCCTATGTACGGGCACACCAAGTGCTGCATGATTCTCCTAGCATCGTCTTTACTGGTATGAATGTCGGTGTTATTGCCGTAGCGACATTGATTGGCGTAGGTGTATTTAAAGAGCAGTTAAACCGTATCAATATAGTAGGCTTAGTATTGGCAGTCTGCTGTGTAGGGGTACTATTTTTGGCGTAATGCGCATTGTCTAAAAGTATTGGTTTCATGATTTTTTGGCTATATTGTCACGTATCCTATATAGGCATACAAATCATCCTATGATAAGGTTATCTACAAATAACACGGCTTGTATGGAATAAAAAAGCTTAGTTTATGATATTTAATTTAACCAATAAAAATAGGATGCAGGCTCAATGGAATACGATAAGCAATTACAGCGTATAAAAAATAGTTCAGGTTTTATTGCTGCTCTTGATCAAAGTGGTGGCAGCACACCAAAAGCGTTAGAGACTTATGGTGTCAGCAGCGATGCTTATGATAATGATGAGGCCATGTTTGATTTGGTTCATGAAATGCGTGCTCGTATTATGACGTGTGACTGTTTTGATAGTGATCGTGTACTTGGTGCAATTTTGTTTGAAGACACTATGGAGCGCGAAGTCAATGGTAAGTCGACGGCCAATTACCTATGGGAAGATAAAAATATCGTACCATTTTTAAAGGTAGACAAAGGTCTGGCTGAGCAAATGAGCGGCGTACAAATTATGAAGCCAATCCCGAATCTAGATCTATTATTAGACAAAGCAAAAAACTATCCCGTATTCGGTACTAAAATGCGCTCAGTCATCTATGAGCCAAATGTCGATGGTATCGAGCTTGTGGTACAGCAGCAGTTTGATGTGGCTAAGCAAATTATTTCAAAAGGTTTGATGCCTATCGTCGAGCCAGAGGTCAATATTGAAAGCACTCAAAAGCATGAGTGCGAGTTACTGTTGAAGACAGATATACTGCGCAATCTGGAACGCTTAAGTGACGAACATCAAGTGATGCTCAAGCTGACGTTACCAGAAGAGGCAGGGTTTTATCAGGAGCTGATTGACCATCCTAAAGTGTTAAAAGTTGTGGCGTTATCTGGTGGTTATAGTCGTAGCGATGCTTGTGCCAAGCTTAAACAAAACCCAGGTATGATTGCGAGCTTCTCGCGTGCCTTTACTGAAGGCTTGAGTAAGCAACAAAGTGATAGCGAGTTTGCTGAAACCATTAATACGTCAATTGAAGAGATTTATGAAGCGTCGAAAGTGTAAACGTAGTAAATAAAAACTCGCACATAAATCATGAGTAAATAAGCAAAAAAGCCCTACTAGATAAGTGTGCAAATACTTAAATAGTAGGGCTTTTCTTATTTCAAAAGCATAGGTTATTAACACTACACCTCTTTATATAACTGGCGTCCTTCGTTGTTATATTTCTTAGTCATCTCCGCCATGCCTTGGCGAATTTCCTCAGCAGTGGCTTCACCAACTTGTCCAACGAGCTCTGTATCTACCTCTTTGATTAGATGACCAGCGTCAGTTAAGTCGCCTGTTTGCGGCGTTACTTTTTGGTTGGCAGCAGCTTTATCTAGTCCTGCTGCATATTCACGCACGTTTTGAGTGATTTTCATTGAACAAAACTTAGGGCCACACATGGAGCAAAAGTGTGCCGATTTGTGTGCGTCTTTTGGCAACGTCTCATCATGATATTCACGTGCAGTATCAGGATCGAGCGCTAGGTTGAACTGATCATCCCAGCGGAATTCGAAACGGGCTTTAGATAGCGCGTTGTCACGTGCTTGTGCTCCTGGATGACCTTTAGCAAGGTCAGCAGCGTGTGCAGCGATTTTATAAGTAATAATGCCGTCTTTGACGTCTTTTTTATTTGGCAAGCCTAAGTGTTCTTTTGGCGTGACATAGCATAGCATCGCTGTACCAAACCAACCAATCATCGCAGCTCCGATGGCGCTAGTGATATGGTCATAGCCTGGAGCGATGTCTGTCGTTAATGGCCCTAAAGTATAGAAAGGCGCGTCAGCACATAGCTCAAGCTGCAAGTCCATGTTTTCTTTGATGCGGTTCATCGCGACGTGTCCAGGGCCTTCGATCATTACCTGTACATCGTGCTCCCATGCCACTTTGGTCAATTCACCAAGCGTACGTAGCTCACCGAACTGCGCTTCATCATTGGCATCTTGCAAGCAACCAGGGCGTAGGCCATCACCTAGACTAAATGCTACATCGTACTGTTTCATAATCTCGCAGATGTCTTCGAAATGCGTATATAAAAAGCTTTCCTTGTGATGGGCTAAACACCACTGCGCCATGATAGAGCCGCCGCGTGAGACGATACCTGTCAGACGTTTTGCGGTGAGCGGCACATAGCGTAATAGCACGCCAGCGTGAATAGTAAAGTAATCTACGCCTTGCTCTGCTTGCTCGATCAACGTATCACGGAATATCTCCCATGTAAGATCTTCAGCGACGCCATCGACTTTTTCTAATGCTTGATAAATCGGTACCGTACCAATCGGCACAGGAGAGTTACGGATTAGCCATTCACGGGTTTCATGAATGTGATTGCCCGTTGATAAATCCATGATGGTATCCGCACCCCAACGTGTTGCCCACGTCATTTTAGATACTTCTTCATCGATAGACGAGCCCAGCGCTGAGTTACCGATATTGGCATTGATTTTCACCAAGAAATTGCGCCCGATGATCATCGGCTCAGATTCAGGGTGGTTGATGTTGTTTGGAATAATTGCGCGTCCAGCCGCCACTTCATCACGGACAAATTCAGGGGTGATGATTTGAGGCGTATTGGCACCGAAGCTTTCGCCATCGTGTTGACGCATATCGGTCAGTTCATGCTGCTTTTGCGTTTCGCGTATGGCGATATATTCCATCTCAGGGGTGATGATGCCTCGGCGCGCGTAGTACATTTGCGTGACGTTCTGTCCTGCTTTGGCGCGACGCGGTTTATCAATATGGGCAAATCTAAGGTTAGCAGTGCTGATATCACGCGCACGCGCTTGTCCGTATGAGCTAGATAGGCCGCTTAATTGCTCGGTATCATTGCGTTCCGCGATCCAGCTTTCACGCAACTTTGGCAATCCACGTGTTAGGTCGATATCGACATTAGGGTCGGTATATACACCTGAGGTGTCATACACATAAAACGGTGGATTATGCTCACCGTCTTTATCTCCCGTACCGCCTACAGGTGTATCAGCCAAGCTGATTTCACGCATCGGTACTTGGATGTCAGGTCTTGAGCCTTCGAGATAGACTTTTCTTGAGGCGGGTAAAATACGGTGCAAGTCGCGCGCATCTTCTTCGAAACGGGCATCACTTGCGGCACGGTGAGCAGGGGTTTTTAACGCATCTGCTTTTTTATCTGCTTTGACTTTGGTCGTGTCAGCAGCATTTGAAGCAAGCGTTGAGTTGTCGGCTGGGTTATGCGTTTGGGCTTTCGGTGCAATTGAGGTAGTGTCTGCAGTAGTCATATGCTGTCCTAGCGTGTTGGTTTTTGAATAAAATCAACACCGCCAGTATCTGCGGGGGTAGGCATCCATCATCTAGACAAATTTATATCATGAACCCACAACTTCGACCAAAAAGTATCGTCGCGCATGGTGATCATCAAATATTGGACGCAGCTTTATATCATCTCTTCTTATCTGTTTATGCATTACGCATATTAAGACAATAGTGACGATAAAAATGTATTTCTACGCGCCCTTTGTCATAAATAACAAAGTGCTTAAGACTTCCCTGCGTCGGTACTAACCGCATCAGGTTCGGCGGGTGATCTCTCAGCGAATGTATCAAGGCGACTACTTTGATAAAGCAAGTTTAATAAAGTGAGCCAAAAATACACCGCACCCCGAGTCTGTCAGTGTTGTAAATCAGCCTTCATACTAACAAAATTCTCTACCAACGGCTAATAGTATTTGGATACAAATATTCTGTGTCAAACACACGGTTCAATATTTTCGTGAATAATTTTTTTGAGTGTTGATAGATGAGGGTACTTAGTATTACTAGGTTGTAGACAAATTGTTCAAATATTATGTAAAGCGAATGAAGGATTCTAGAAGTTGTCATTAAACTGTCATAAAGATTTGGCAAGATAACACGCATATCACAAGCAATGCTTTTTTATACCGTTGTTAAACTTCAGGAGTCCTACATGCGTTATTCGTTATTAGCAGTGGCCGTCAGTTGTACATTAATGCTTACGGCGTGTAATAAGTCAACAGATACGGCGGAGCCAACTGCTGATACTAGCAGTAGCGCTGTGACAACAGCTGAAACAACCTCTCAGACAGCATCTTCTGCTACGTCAGATTTTAAATCTGCTGAAAATATCGCTATGAATATTACAGGTGCAGGTGCGTCATTCCCGCAGCCTATCTATGCGAAATGGTCATATGACTACAATGCTGCGACCGGCGGCCAAGTCAACTATCAGTCGATTGGTTCATCTGGTGGTATCAAACAAATCCAGTCAAAGACAGTAGACTTTGGTGCTTCTGATGCACCGATGACGCCTGAAGAGTTAGACGAAGCAGGTTTGATTCAGTTCCCAACAGTCATCGGTGGTGTTGTACCAATCGTCAACATTGATGGCGTTGAGCCTGGTGCACTGAAGCTAGACGGCACAACGTTGGCTGATATCTATTTGGGTAAAATCAGTAACTGGAATGACCCTGCGATTAAGGCGATGAACCCAGATTTGACCTTGCCAGATGCCCCAATCACAACAGTATTCCGCTCAGATGGTTCAGGTACGACGTTTAACTTTACTGACTATCTTGCCAAGGTTTCACCAGACTGGAAAGACACCGTTGGTGTTGATAAAACCGTCAAATGGCCGACTTCTGCTACTGGTGCAGGCGGTAAAGGTAACGAAGGCGTATCAAGCTACGTCAACCGTATGAAAAACTCTATCGGTTATGTTGAGTATGCTTACGCTAAGCAGAATAAGATGTCACATACTGCGCTGAAAAACGCAGCTGGTAACATCGTACAGCCATCTGCTGAGACGTTTGCTGCGGCAGGTGATATCGATTGGTCACAACAAGAAGGCTTTTATAAGGTCATCACCAACTCTGAAACTGACCAAGCATGGCCTATCGCTGCTGCGACCTTTATCTTGGTACATAAGCAACCAGAAAATCCTCAGCAAGTCGCTGGCGTGTTGAACTTCTTTGACTGGGCTTATACCCAAGGTGATGACAGCGCCATGGAATTAGACTACGTACCATTCTCTGATACGGCAGTAGCCTTGTTTAAAGAGAAGTGGAACGAAGTGAAAGGTAGTGATGGACAGCCTGTCTACAAGCCAGCTCAGTAATTTGTTTCTGCTAAATACTATTTAGCAACCGACAAGTTATCCTCTCGAATAACTATTCTCCGGTAGTTATTTGAGAGGTTTTAACACAGCAAATTTGATGAATACATCTCGATAAATATGCTTACATATCCCATTTAAGTTTGTTGTGTTAAAACCTGAGATACATCTTTTTAATATTTCGATTCATCCCATTCAATGCTGAGACACTTATGACAGACTTAAGGTCCCAACTGGCTAAACAAAAACGTTACGACGCTTTATTTGTCAACTCTACTAAAGCGTTTGCCATACTCGTCCTCCTATCTTTAGGGGGCATTTTGGTGTCTCTAATTGTTGGAGCATGGCCGAGTATTCAAGAGTTTGGTTTGGGATTTTATACCAGTAATAACTGGGATACAGTCGCCAATGAATACGGGGCATTAGCGCCTATTTACGGCACCTTAGTCACGTCATTTATCGCTATTGTTATCGCGGTTCCAGTCAGTTTCGGTATTGCGATATTTTTAACCGAGATGTGCCCTAAGTTCCTCAAAAAACCACTTGGTATCGCCATTGAGTTGTTGGCTGGTATCCCATCTATCATTTATGGTATGTGGGGATTATTCGTATTTGCGCCATTTTTTGGTGATCACATTCAGCCATGGTTTATTGAGCACGTCGGCCCTCTGCCTATTGTCGGTAAGCTGTTTGCAGGTGCGCCTATGGGACTGGGTATGTTTACCGCCTCCCTAGTACTTGCCATTATGATCATACCGTTCATCGCCGCTACTATGCGCGATGTTTTCTCTGTCGTACCAGACTTACTGAAAGAGTCAGCATATGGCATGGGCGCGACGACTTGGGAAGTCATGTTCAAGATTATCTTGCCTTATACCAAAGCTGGTGTCGTTGGTGGCGTAATTTTGGGTCTTGGTCGTGCATTGGGTGAGACGATGGCAGTTACTTTCTTGATTGGTAATGCGTTTAATATCAGTCCAAGCCTATTCACGTCTGGTGTGACGATTACCTCGGCCTTGGCTAATGAGTTTGCTGAAGCATCTAGTGAGCTACATCTTGCGTCTTTACTACATCTAGGCTTAATCTTATTTGTCATCACCTTCATTGTGCTGTCTTTAGCAAAACTGATGCTCATGCGCATGGATCACAAAGCAGGTAACCGATAAGTCTGTTACCGATTTATTGAACCTTGATAGATATTGATAAAAGATATGGGAAATAAATATTATGCCTGCTAACAATACGATCAATGCACCACTACCTACTAAGCCAAACGGCGCTACCCGCTACAATCAAAGCCTGTATAACAAGCGTCGTTTGACCAACAAGTTAGGTCTAGGCTTTGCCATGTCAGCGATGATTTTTGGCCTCTTTTGGTTATCATGGATTTTGGTGACTTTGTTTGTTGAAGGCTTCCAAGGCATGGTGCAGTTGCCAATCTTTACCGCTGATACGCCGCCACCGATGAGTGCAGGCGGCTTACGTAATGCTATCGTTGGTTCGGTCATGTTGGCGTTTTCAGGCTTGTTTATCGGTGCACCTATTGGTCTTATGACAGGTATTTACTTATCTGAGTTTTCTAAAGGCAGTATGCTGGGCAAGGTCACTCGCTTTTTAAATGATATTCTATTGTCAGCGCCATCGATTGTCATCGGTCTATTTATCTATGCGCTGATGGTAAAAGGTCAAAGTTTCTCTGGTTGGGCGGGCGCGTTGGCATTGGCGCTGATTGTTATTCCAGTGGTCGTGCGTACGACAGAAAACATGCTGAACTTGGTACCTAATAGTCTACGCGAAGCAGCTTATGCGCTAGGTACTCCTAAATGGAAACTGGTCACTCAGGTTACGGTAAAAGCTGCACGAGCTGGACTGACCACAGGTGTGCTACTGGCCTTTGCTCGAATCACTGGTGAGACAGCGCCGTTACTATTTACCGCACTTAACAATCAATACTTCAGTACAGATATGGGTCAGCCTATTGCTAACTTACCCAATACCATTTACCAGTTTGCGATGAGTCCTTATGATAATTGGCACACACTGGCATGGGCAGCCGCGCTGCTGATCACAGCGTCGGTCTTGGTATTGAATATTTTGGCAAGATTTATTGGCAATCGCGGTCAGGTCAAATAAAGACAGATATCGCTGCAAAGATACCAAGTATTTACTTATATTTATACGAAATACACTAAGCTAGGTTGGATAATATTATGAATGATGTCGTAAGCAAAGCCCGCACAGAAACAACGGCTGATCGCCTTAACAGTACAACAGACAGCTTGTTAAATAGAACCACGTCTCATAGTGCGCAATCGCAGCAACCCAATACTGCTGACTTCACTAAGCAAAGCATTCATGATATCCCCAAAAACATGCCCAAAGCAAAAATGGAAGTCCGCGATCTAAACTTTTACTACGATGATTTTCAGGCATTAAAAAACATCAATATCGATATCGCAGAAAAGAAAGTAACGGCGTTCATTGGTCCATCAGGTTGCGGCAAATCGACGCTGCTACGTACCTTTAACCGCATGTATGATCTGTATCCAGGAATGCGTGCAGAGGGCGCTATCAACCTTGATGGGCGCAATATTTTGGGCAAAGACATAGATGTCAACTTGCTACGCGCGCAGGTCGGTATGGTATTTCAAAAGCCAACGCCGTTCCCGATGTCAATCTATGACAATGTTGCCTTTGGTGTCAAACTCTATGAAAAGCTCAGCAAAGACGAGCTGGATCATCGCGTGGAGTGGGCACTAAAAAAATCGGCGCTATGGCCAGAAGTGAAAGACAAGCTAAAAGCATCAGGACTGTCGTTATCAGGTGGTCAGCAGCAGCGTCTGTGTATCGCCCGTAGTGTGGCGACCAAGCCTGAAGTGCTGTTGCTTGATGAGCCGACCTCAGCACTGGATCCTATCTCGACGGGTGCTATCGAAGATTTGATCGAAGATCTGAAAAACGACTATACCATCGCTATCGTCACTCACAATATGCAGCAAGCAGCACGCGTATCTGACTACACGGTCTATATGTATTTGGGCGACATGATTGAAATGGGTGAGACCGATCAGATATTTACCAAACCTACCCAAACCGCGACAGAAGACTATATTACAGGTCGTTATGGCTAATATTGATTGAGATTGAAGTCGGTACAAGCAGACAACGCTGACTAGTATGTCATAAGCCGACTTTCTAACTTCATAGGCACACTGCGCTATTAAAATATAGATTCTAGGGAATACCTCTTATGCAAAGTGATAAGCATATCTCCAAAAGTTTTGACCAAGACCTTGATGAAGCCATCCGTTTATTTTTATACATGGGTGATAGCGCGGCTAACCAAGTGGCCAAAGCCATTCACGCTCTGATCGATAAAGACGAAACACTGGCGCAAGAAGTCATCGATATGGACTTCGATATCAATCGAATGGAGGTCGAACTCGACGAGCACATTTTATTATTGGTCGCCAAACGCCAGCCAGCTGCCAGTGATTTGCGTTTAGTCATGTCGATTAGTAAAGGTGTGGTTGATTTGGAACGTATCGGTGATGAAGCGGTAAAAATTGCGCGAATGGCCAGTAAAATAGCGGCAGAAGGCAAATCAGCATACGGCTATGCTGAGGTTCAGCACTTGAGCAATCAAGTTCGTCTGATGCTAAACAACTCGCTAGAAGCTTTTAGTCAATCGAATGCGGAACAAGCGTTTGAAGTGATGCGTAATGATAGCGTGGTCAATACCGAATATCAGTCAGCCATTCGTGCCTTAATGACCTATATTATGGAAGACTCGCGCCATGTATCAAAAGTCATCAATATCATGTGGATATTACGATCGCTTGAGCGTATCGGTGACCATGCACAAAATGTCGCAGAGCTAGTCATTAACTATATCAGTGGACAAGACGTGCGTCATTCAGACTATGCCATGGTCGAAAAAGCGGTGCAAGAAGCCAATGACCGCTTAGCTGCTCGTCAAGTTAGTACATTGTCAGCCAATGAGCTCGAAACGTCAGATAGTGATGAAGGCTGATAAGAAAGACTGTGATTTTCACCTTATAATAAAAAACGCGCTATAGTAAGCGCGTTTTTTTATGATTATTAGATATTGCTACTAGGAGGCAAGTAAGTACTAGCTTTCAGGTGTCCAGCCTTGTGCGCGCTCATAGTCTTCATTGTCTAAGAACTTATCACGCTGCTCTGTTAAGAACTTTTTAGCAGCAGGATCCATCATGCTTAGATGATTCTCATTAATAAGCATAGTTTGATGCTCAAGCCATTCTTTCCACGCTTTTTCAGATACGGTCTCTTGCAGCTCTTGGCCTTTCTTATTAGGGAAGGGTGGATGCGGCATCTTTGGTAAATCTTGCTTATATTTACGGCAAAACACAGTATTTGCTTGAGGGTTAAAAGTCTCAGTCATAAGGCATTCCTTATTCATTATCTTAAGTGGTTAAATCAAATATCATATGATTCTATGATAACGGTCTTGGTAGATTTAGCAAAGGGTACTAATGTATATCGTCAAGCCTCTATCCATTTTTTATAAAGTCTTTGGTAGCTGGTGTATGACAAACACTAACTACGTTTGACTTTTTTATTGAAATTTCCAAAGCTATTGATATTTTGAAAATGACATTGGCCAAACCAGTAGAGGTCATAGGACAAATAAAAACACCCGCATAAGTAGCGGGTGTTAAGTTTAAATTAGCAAGTTGGCTATTATTTGCAAATTAATGATTAAGCAAAGGCTTTTAAGCGAGCACGGCCATTGACCACCGCTTGCTTGACTTGGTTTGGCGCAGTGCCACCTAAATGGTCACGAGCTGCTAATGAGCCTTCTAGCGTTAGATAGTCGAAGACATCTTCACCGATAGCATCGCTAAATTGCTGTAGCTGTGCCAATGACAAATCACTTAGATCAACACCCTCTTTGATGCCTAAAGCAACAGCGTTACCAACGACTTCGTGAGCGTCACGGAATGCCACACCTTGACGTACTAGGTAATCTGCCAAGTCAGTCGCAGTCGCATAGCCTTTCATCGTAGCGGCACGCATACTTTCTTTGTTTGGCGTGATATTTGGTAGCATATCAGCAAACGCTAATAGTGAACCTGTCAACGTATCAACGCAATCAAACAAAGGCTCTTTGTCTTCTTGATTGTCTTTGTTGTAGGCGAGTGGCTGGCTTTTCATCAAGCTAAGCAAAGTCATCAACTGACCAAAGACGCGTGCCGCTTTACCGCGTACCAACTCAGGTACGTCAGGATTTTTCTTTTGCGGCATGATCGATGAGCCCGTACAGAAGCGATCTGGTATCTGCACAAAATTAAATTGTGCTGACATCCAAAGAATAATCTCTTCGCTCATACGCGACATATGCATCATCAGGATAGATGCTGCTGAAGTAAACTCAATCGCAAAATCACGGTCTGAAACAGCATCGAGCGAATTTTGGCAAATACCTTCAAAACCTAGCAATTCAGCAGTAATGGTACGATCGATTGGGAAAGTTGTACCAGCAAGCGCTGCACTACCAAGTGGCATCTGGTTGATACGGCGGCGTGCATCGACAAGACGCTCAGTATCGCGATACAACATCTCAAACCATGCCATCACGTGATGCCCAAAGCTAACAGGCTGTGCTGTTTGCAAATGAGTAAAGCCTGGCATGATAGTATCAGTATGTTGCTCAGCCAAATCAAGTAAACCACTTTGCAGACGTACCAATAACTCAATAATATTATCAGTCTCTTCGCGCAACCATAGGCGAATGTCTGTGGCTACCTGATCGTTACGGCTACGACCAGTGTGTAGCTTTTTACCAACGGCACCTACAATGTCAGTCAGACGTGACTCGACGTTCATATGCACGTCTTCAAGGGCGATCGACCAGTTAAACTCACCTGCTTCAATCTCGCGCAATACTTGCTGAAGGCCATCGATAATGGTGGCAACTTCATCAGCAGTTAAAATGTTACATTCTTTTAGCATCGTTGCATGAGCAATCGAGCCTTGAATATCGTGACGAGCAAAGCGTTGGTCAAAGCCTACAGAGGCAGTAAAGGCGGCAACGAAGCTATCTGTCGCTTCACTAAAGCGCCCGCCCCACATTTGTTGGCCTTGGCTACTAGCAGGCGCAGTCTGCGTTGTGGTACTTGTTATCGGAGCATCTGTGCTAAAATCAGAGTCAGATGAACTTTTACTTGATTCAGGATTACTAGGTTTTGAAGAATTGGCGTTCATATCGGTACAAGACAAGTCAAGAGAATAAGAACTCGAGTATAGCAAATGATGAGGTTGCCTTACTAGCTACACGCTTAGAGTTTTTTATTCCTAAACTCATGGAGATCATGAGGCCTTGGCAGTGGCTGACATATATCTTTTTTTGGTCCTTGTTCCTAACGGTAATGGAGCGCCATAGCTTAGCCACTTGGTCAGACTTCATGATTCAGTTTGTACGTAGCTTCACTCAAAACACTCTGACGGTTATTCCCTCACTGTATTTAGTTGACTACCTACGCCCTGCCTTCAAAAACGCCAGTATTCTTAGTGTAAGTATGCGCATTGTATTGTTACTGATGTTTGCTGCTGCAGTTTCGATGGCGTTAGTCACATTATCTATGATTAATTTTGGTTGGCTAACATATGATAGTCGCACGTTTGTATTGAATATCGTGCTCAATACAGTGTTGTCTGGCGGTTTTACGACTGTATTCTTATTATATTTTTTGCGTAGCTACCGTGAGCTTAATGCGCTTAAGTTGTCCTTTGAATATAAATTGACTGCACAAAATGATCTAATAAAAGCGCGTACGGCCCCGCACTTTTTCTTTAATACTATCAATACACTCGTATCACTGATTGAATCGAACCCGCCCAAAGCCGCTGACTTATTACAGCACGTTTCTGCATTATTCCGCGCTAGTTTTAGTGGTACACGTGAGATTAGCTTTGAAGAAGAGATTGATCTTTGTGAGCATTATTTGGCAATCGAATCTAGTCGTTTAGCAGACAAGCTCGAAGTCAATTGGAAGTTACCTGAAGAAGATATCATGTATGACATGGTTATCACTGCGCTAACGCTACAAAGCGTGCTAGAGAAAATACTCCTCAATGTGGTAGAGCTGACCACAGAAACTATCTGCATTAATATTGAAGTCACGTGGGAACAACACCGAGTTAAAATCATGATTGATGTTGCGCTTCCCAAAAAGACACTAATTATCAATCATGACTTGCGTCAGCATATGAATTTCTATATTCAAGCTGATCGTTTGCGTGCCCATTTTGGTCAAAGTGCTGACATTCAAAGCTCGGTAGCCAGCACTCAAATTATCACCATCATCGACTATCCTCTACAAGACGTCGGTTTATAACCTACTGTTCTTTATTAGCTTTCTCCATTTTTTCAACTCTTAAAAGCCTATTTGGCATACTTATTGCATCGCCATGTATAGACGTCATAATTTATATTTGATAAATAATGATTACGAATAAGTAATATCATAACTACCGTGAAACACAATTACACCATATAAAATCTACCGATAGCAGGAGTATATTGTCCGCTATAAAAACTGGTAGCTTTCGTCAGAATTTTATTAAATAATTTAGATTTTATATCCTAAGTGATTGATAATGAGTGCTAATATAGCCGTAATATTATTACATAAAATATTAAGTATGTCCTTGGATGGGAGTTTGCATGCGTATCGTAGTTTGTGATGATGAGCCCCTAGCGCGTGAGCGCTTGGTGAGAATTGTACAGGAGTCAGGCAATGAGGTAGTTGCTCAGGCCACAACAGGTGCAGAAGCCATCGTCGCTGTAAAAACCCAGCAGCCAGATATTATATTATTAGATATCCGAATGCCTGAAATGGACGGCGTACGCTGTGCTCAAGAGCTTGCCAAACTTGAGCATCCACCAGCGATTATATTTGTGACGGCGTACGACCATTATGCGATCGCAGCGTTAAAAGCCAATGCAATTGGCTATTTGTTGAAACCTGCAAACAAAGATGAGCTACTAGAGGCATTAAACAAAGCAAAGAACCTAAATGCCGCTCAACTAAACGAAATTCGCAAGCTTGAAGACCCGACAGCACGTCCGATACGTGAACATATCGCTGCTCGTACGCATCGCGGTGTTGAATTGATTAAGCTAAAAGATATCTACTATTTTGCAGCAGATCAAAAATACGTCAAAGTGCGTCACAAAGATGGCATGGTGTTGATCGATGAAACGTTAAAAGAATTAGAGCAAGAGTTTGATGATCGTCTGTTCCGAGTACATCGCAATGCCATCATCAACCTTAGTTATTTGGACTTTTTAGAAACTCTAGATGCAGGCCAGTATCAGATACGTTTTAAAGGTATTGATGAGACGCTAGCGGTCAGTCGTCGTCACTTACCTGCCTTACGTGATAAAATCCAAAGCATGTGATAGGCTGTCCTGATAGCGACCAATCATTCCATATCATCAAACCCTTATTTATGCTTAAATAGGGGTATTTTTTTGCGTCAGCATCTACTATTAATCATTTGAGTCGCCTATGCTTTGGCAAATTTACCCTATCGAGTAATATCGATATTATTCAGTATAAATACGAATAGTACTGACATAGGGACTATAGCCACTATAGTATTAGTATCGAACTTATTGAGGCCCTTTATGAGCAATTCGCAGCAACCTGTTTTGACTACTCTAAATATCGCTACACGTCAAAGTCCTTTAGCCCTATGGCAGGCTGAGCATATTCGCGATCGTTTATTGGCGTTGTATCCTGATCTGACGATTAATTTACTAAAAATTGTCACTAAGGGTGACAAGATTTTGGACACACCTTTGGCCAAAATCGGTGGCAAAGGATTGTTTGTAAAAGAGCTTGAGCAAGCGCTGTATGACAAACAAGCAGATATAGCAGTGCACTCGCTAAAAGATGTACCGATGCAGCTTCCCGAAGGCCTCACATTAGGCGTCTACTGTAAACGCGCCTCACCAACAGATGCCTTTGTATCAAACACTTATAATAGTATTGATGAGCTACCACAAGGTGCAGTCGTTGGGACATCAAGTTTACGTCGTCAATGCCAGATCAAAGCCTATCGTCCTGACCTGCAGATCAAAACGTTGCGCGGCAATGTCGGCACTCGTTTGGGCAAGCTAGATGCTGGTGAATACGATGCCATTATTCTGGCAACTAGCGGCTTGCAGCGTATTGAGCTAGACGAGAGAATACGCGGTGAGCTTGATATCGCAGCTTGCTTGCCTGCCGTTGGACAAGGTGCCTTAGCAATCGAATGCCGTGAAGGTGATGAAGAAGTCCTTAAATTACTTGCACCACTCAATGATGACAAAGCCCGTATTCGACTTATCGCTGAGCGTGCTCTGAACCGTCATTTAGAGGGCGGCTGCCAAGTACCGATCGCCGCTTATGCAGTTCTGCAGACAGCTGAAGAAACCAGCGTTAATAATGATAACAATGGTGATAACGGCAATAACGACAGCGGGAATGTGCTATGGCTACGCGGTCGAGTGGGTCAGGCCGATGGTAGCGAATTGTTGAAGGCAGACAAACGAGCTACGTTGGTTGGGACACAAGCTGAGCAAGAATCCCAAGCCAACCAACTAGGTATCGATGTCGCAGAAATACTACTTGCTGATGGCGCAGGAGATATTTTGTCAGCGATATATCAGCCTGAGTAGTACGAGTACTGTTGCTATAGGTTGGATTAACCGTAAGATAGGCTGATCTAAGCATCAGCCATTTTTGTAGACTTAAGTCTTTTTCACTCTTTCGTTTTTTGTCATGGTATATCGATGTCATCAATGCCAACTCAATCTACATACATAACTTCTCATAAGAATTGTTCTAATGATAAGTCAAACGTAATGCCGCAAATTGTCATCAATACTCGCCCAGTAGAGCGAGCAGCACCGTTGACGCAGCATTTGCAAGTAGCAGGATTGATAGTGGTTGATATGCCAATGTTGACGCTACGACCACGTCAAACAACTGATCTAGATATTGCATTAATGCATCAGTGGATGGCGGGGGAGTACAAAGCACTTGTTGTCGTAAGTCCAACTGCAGCGGCTTCAGGGCTAGTCGCTTGGCAATCACTTGAACATGAAAAGCGTAAATACAAAGCGAAAGACGGTAATGACAACTATGCGCAGAGATTGTCAAAAGGTTTGTCATTACCTAGCCCTCTGGTTGCAGTTGGTGAAGCAACGGCAGCAGAGTTCAGTCAGGTGCGTATAGATACAACAGACTATCAAATACTTCAGCCTGAGACGGCCAATAACGAAGGCATGCTAGCAATGACTGAAATTGATAGCTTACAAGCAGGCGATAAATTGCTGATATGGCGCGGGCTTGGCGGACGACGATTATTGGTTGATACATTGCAGGCGCGCGGTGTACATATCGATAGTATTGCGTGGTACGAGCGTACGATGCCTATCGATGCAATGGCTCAGTATCAGCAATGGCAACAAGATTTTCTTACTCATAGTACTACGTCATCACAGCAGCCAAAGCCAATTGTCGTCATCAGCAGTGCGGCAGCTTTTGAGCATTGGTCAAATATAGTCAATGACGACCAATCAAAGACGTTAGAAAAAAAGCAAAATACGGATGCAGTGGCTGATATAGAACAGCGGCTTTCGCTTACGCTAAAAGATTTTTCCTATGTTGTGTTGGGTGAGCGTCTTGCCAATATGGTTGCCGCACAGCAGTTGAGCTACTGGCGAGTAGAGGATTTGTCGCCAGCTACGATTCTCTCAGCCATTAACTCTAAAATATAATACCTTAAACTTCTCATTTGCTTTAAACATGTTTATCTATACCAATAACGGTACTGCCTTATGTCAATGAATTCTGAGTCCTTATCTAAGGATCCTTCTACTGTTCAGCAGCGCCGGCAAGCAAATATTTTGCTGCTACGGATGCAATGGCTGGTTATCTTATTACTGATCGCTGCATTATTGTGGCTATATATTAGTCAGCAGCGCTTTCAGCATAGTGTCAACGATCGTTTGCAGAGCAATGAGCAAGTAATCAGTCGACTAAACGAAATGGACGATCGTCTATTTGCTATGAGTCAGCAGACGCTGCCAGAGCCTAGAGTTAAGGCCAGTAGCCAAGCTCAGAATCAGTTGGACCTATTGCGTATTCAAATCAAAGCTGCTGATAGACTGTTGGCGGATAGTAATGACAGTGCCGCGATTGAGTTATTGCGAGGTCTACATTGGCAATTATCGCAAAGCAGTAATGAGATTGCGCCTGCGCTAACCATCGTTATCAAGCAAAGTTTGCTCAAAGATATTGAGCGTCTGCAGGCACAAAGCTCGCAGCCAAGCCCATGGCAAATACAAAATCTTGCGATTCAAAATATTCAGGAGTTTTTGCATAGTCATGAGCGTCTTGGCAGTTATGAAGGTACGGATTTACAGCGTCGAGAGCTGGTAGATGCAGCTACTGAAAATAAACAGCAACTCAAAGCAACCAATGTTGCTGATAATTCAGCGGCTAGTGATACAAATTTAACGCGTCGTCAGCTCACTATCCATGAAGTCATCATGACGTTGAATTTAGCAAGCCAAGCCAGCAATATGCGTAAGCAGGATCAACTTGTCAGCTATTTGACGCAAGCACGCAAACAGTTAAAAACGTTGGTGCCTGAGGCTTCAACTAGCGATAATAAAAAGTCAGCACAAGCTGGCGCGATTGGCATTGTACAAGCTGATAAAAAACCAATCGATGGTCAAAGTAATCTTGAGACAATGAAAGCACCGAGTGACATACCAGAAGTAATTGTATGGCTAAATCAGTTGATTGCTCATGCACCAAAACCAACGCCATTATTGACGACAGAAATCTTAGACAAGCCGCAACGTTAATGAGAGCTAGTCACAATAGTTAATACAGAAAATATAAAATGTAAGGTAAGCAATGACCCACTCTAATGAAAAGTCAGTATCTATATCTGATGCAGCAAACGATCATCGCCCTGAGTTACTAGCTCATTATCCTGTTATTCATCATCAGCCGATACAGTGGGGAGAGATGGATGCCTTCAATCACCTGAATAATGTGGTTTACTATCGTTACGCTGAGTCAGCACGCATTAGTTATTTGCATGCGCTAGGTATGTTTGATGGCAGTATGGTCACTGTTTTAGCCCAGTCTAGCTGCCAGTATTTACGCCCAGTTACTTATCCTGATACGTTATTATTAGGAGTTCGTTGTAAGCGTTTAGGCAATACGAGTATGGCGATGGAATATAGTTACTATAGTACCGCACAAGAAACAATCGTTGCTATGGCAGAAGCAGTCGTAGTACGTCTGGATAGTGATGGAAAAGGTAAATTGCCATGGACAGCAGCAGAGCGTCAACAGCTGCTAGCACTGGAAGCCAAGTTTGGTCATACGCCTGAGTTTTAGGTCGGTTTCTATATGAGTCGATGATTCATTTCATCGAAGAAGCTATCTTTAATTAAAATCTAAAAACAAAAAAAGGCACGCTAACATAATGTTAGCGTGCCTTTTTTATCACTCATTCTGCAACTAAACTCTTAAACAGTTTTTAGTCTTGTTGCGGTGCATGAACAAAATCAACCACATTTAGATCAAAACCTGACAATGCAAAAAACTTCATTGGTGATGATAATAAGCGCATATCACGGACACCTAAATGACGTAATATCTGTGCACCAACACCGATACTACGATATGGCTGTTGCGTGATGGTTGATTGCGACTCGTTATCTGCGGCTTTATCCAACGCATCACCCAAATCAACTGGCTGATTGCTACCAATCCATACCAGCACACCGCGATCTGAAGCACTGATTTCTTCTAGTGCTGACTGTACGCTCCAGCCACTACGGCCAGTCATATCATTTTTAGCAGCAAATAAGTCGCGTAATGGGTGGAAACCGTGTACACGTACAGTGCTGATGCCTTCGCTAACATCACCTTTTACCAAGGCTAAATGTGTTTCTTCAGCGCCAAACTCACGGAAGCGATGTAGCGTAAAAGTACCGTGTTCAGTTTCAAAGGGATGTGACTCAATTTCTTCTACTGTTTGCTCATTAGCGATACGGTAGTTGATAAGGTCAGCAATGGTGCCTATCTTGATGTCATGCTCTTTTGCAAATATTTCAAGGTCGTCACGGCGCGCCATCGTACCATCTGCATTGATAATCTCTACAATCACCGCTGCAGGCTCTAGACCTGCTAAACGTGCTAAATCACAACCTGCTTCTGTATGGCCTGCACGGTGAAGAACACCACCGTTTTGTGCCATAATTGGAAAAATATGTCCAGGCTGAACGATGTCTTCAGGCTTTGCTGACGAAGATACCGCTGCCTGAATAGTACGTGCACGATCACCAGCAGAAATACCAGTGGTGACGCCTTCAGCCGCTTCAATCGAGACAGTAAAGTTGGTGCTAAACTTCGCCTCGTTACGATCTGACATCAGTGGCAGTGCCAATTGCTGGCAACGTGCTTGTGATAAGGTCAAACAAACTAGACCACGCGCGTGAGTAATCATAAAGTTAATATCTTCAGGGCGCACATGCGTCGCTGCCATGATGATATCACCTTCGTTTTCGCGGTCTTCATCATCCATCAAGATGACCATTTTTCCAGCACGAATGTCTTCGATAATCTCAGGAATTGCATTTAAACTCATAGTAAATCTCAATATTTTATTATTTATAAATAGGTGTCATTTAGAATATAAGGCTCTATCTGCTTATTGTAGCAGTAGATAATACAAAGCGCTGTTACGGTCAAGCAAAGCGCTACTACGGTCAAGTAAATCGCGCTATAAGCAATATAATTTGATATAAAAGTGACTCGTTTAATTGCTTGTATATATCATTATGAGGTTATTTTAACGCTTTTCAGCGTCACGTGCTGCGCCATCTTCCCACTATATCGTTCAGTATGTCAAAAATAGTCATAAATATTATCAATGAACATTAAAACTGACTCATAAAACTGTGCGTTATCTTTTTTATTGATCTATATCGTAGTTAGTCATTGCTCGCTGCTTGGCTTTTTAGCCAGTCCATAAACTGCTTACTGTGCTGCTCACGCTGATTATCTGCAAACTCGTAGAAACTGGTACCAACCAAATTATCTGGTAAGTAGCTTTGTGGATAGTAATGGTTAGGATAATCATGCGGGTAAGCATAACCTTGACCGTAGCCTTGACTACGCATCAGTTTGGTCACGCCATTGCGCAAATGTAGCGGTACAGGTGAGGCATCTTTTTCAGCCAACGCCATCGCAGCATTGATCGCTTTATAAGTGCTATTGCTTTTGGCACTGGTCGCTAGATACACCACGACTTGACCTAAAATAATACGCGCTTCTGGCATACCAATAGATTGCACACTACGCAATGCTGCATCAGCTAGGAGTAAGGCATTAGGATTGGCATTACCAATATCTTCACTGGCCAAAATCACCAAGCGCCGCGCAATAAAATCAGCAGGTTCGCCGCCTACGAGCATACGTGCCATCCAATACAATGCCGCATCCGGATCGGAGCCACGGACTGACTTTATCATCGCTGAGATAATATCGTAATGCTGCTCACCATCTTTGTCATATCTCACCAAAGCAGTCTGGGCTACTCGGCTGACCAATTCATCATCGATAATCACTGGTAACTGCTTAGCATCAGCGGTCTGAATGGCTAACTCTAATAAGTTTAGCGCTTTTCTAGCATCACCGTGGGCCAGCTGACTGATGGTATCTTTTGCTTGTAAGTCGACGGTTAGTTTTTTGAGTATATTATCTTCTGAAAGCGCTCGTTGTAGCACGGTACTTATCTGCTCAGGTGTTAACGGCTCTAAACGATATACTTGGCAACGTGATAGTAGAGCATTGTTAACGCTAAATGATGGGTTTTCAGTGGTAGCACCAATCAAAGTAATATCACCAGACTCTACCGCGCCCAGAAGTGCATCTTGCTGTGCTTTATTAAAGCGATGAATCTCATCAATGAAGACCACAGGTGACTCAAATGCCAGTGAGTCTTTATTATCTAAAACTTCACGTAACTGTTTGACACCAGTATTTAATGCGGAGAGCGCATGAAAAGGTCTATTCACAGCATCGGCTAACAACATCGCAATGGTTGTTTTGCCAATACCTGCTTCACCGTGCAGGATAATAGATGGCAGATGCCCTTGCTCTACCAAGCGTCGTAACGGTGCGCCAGCCGCCAGCAAGTGCTCTTGACCAATAATATCGGTAAGAGAAGTAGGGCGCATACGCTGAGCAAGTGGGGTATCGGTATGGAAGTTAGGTGGCATAAGACTCTCTATCGAAAAATAAAAAAGCTATCTACTATCTACAATGGTAGTAATGGCAAGGCATCTATAGCTAAACCCAAATAACAGCATACTACGCTAACTCCATCATTTTCATTGATTTTAGATACTCATATACGTTTGGCATGATTTTCGCAGCAATTTTATAATAGCAATGAGTATTAGACATCAGCAATAGAAGTAAGCTAGTTTATAAGGATGGTACTTGTTATAAGTCATACGCGCTAGGTTAGCGCAAAAATATGTTAATGAAAGCTAACTAAGCGTATAGCTTGTGTCCGGAGTACTTTTGTTTTCATCATTCATCTATATTAACGGCTCTACTATTAACAGTTTTACCGTATCGATGGGAAAAGTTGGCCAATTGCGACTGTTAACTATTAACTATTAAACACTAAAAATGGCTTATCAAATATAAGGTATTGCATTAACGATGTCTGAACCGACTCTTAAACGCTTATTCAATCGTTACTTGCGTAGTGATACGGGCAAGCAGCAGTCACGTTATCTGACAGCTGGCGAGATAGCATTGGCGCATTCAGTATTTGGTGACAGCATCAAACTTGATGAAGTGCAGTTAAAGACAGCGTGGTGGGTACTAAAACATTATGCCGTTAGCCCCAATGGCAATATTTACTTTAATTCAGTCGATTGGATTACGGATTTTAGCGAAGCTCCATTGAGTAAACAAAGCTGGCTTATACATGAGCTAACGCACGTATGGCAGATACAGAAAGGCTTAAAGGTTGTACGCGGAGCGATTATCAACCGAAAATATGACTACGTGTTAGAAACAGGCAAATCATTTTTTAAGTATGGTATTGAGCAGCAGGCACGCATGGTTCAAGACTATTTTGTACGTCGTCATCGTGGTCAGAACTGCCAAGAGTGGGAAGCTTGTATTCCATTTTTGACAGAGCAGCCTATTAAGGCAAAAAATACTGATAATCCATCAATCATCTAATTTTTAAAAGTAACAGTAAGCTTAACTATGATAAGCATAACCGAACTATAGAACAATTAAACTATATAGCAATTGAGATACAGGTCAGTCGGATAAATATTGGATAAGTAAGTTGAACGATTTAACAGTCAACTGTGTCGCTAAAAATCAAAGAATAATGAACCGCAATTGTAACTTACCCTTTTATAATTTTGCTTTACCAAAGGATATATACTCTCATGTTTAAATTTTTGTCAGTAAAGCCTAATGTTGATACTCGATATCCATCGACCTTGCTTGTAGCCGCACTGTCAGGAGTATTGTTTTTGACAGGTTGTCAGCAGTCTGAAACATTGCCTGTAGCTGATGACAGTCAAACCAGTGAAAAAACAAGCGTAGAAGACAGTCAGCCTATGCCAAAAAGTGACTCAGCTGCTGCGCGCATAAAACAATTTCAGCCGATATATGTCGCACAGGCGCAGAGTTTACAGAGACGATTGCAAGCGGAATATGAGTCATTGCAAGCGGCAGATGCGTCAGACAGTGAGGAGCTTTTATTACTGAATACTAATAATAATGAAAATACAGATAGTAATAACGAAGTAGCGACCGATAATACCGCTCCTAACGCGAATACTACTGCTACCAGTTCTGAAGAAGTGGCGTCATCAAATATCGATATCGACCCGATAGACAGCAATTCAAATGTAGATGCAGAGGTTGACGTCAATACTAGCACTGAAGTTGGTGAGCGTGATTTGACGGTGTTAAAACGTATCAGTCTTGAGCCGCGTAAACCTGTTATGTTGACCGAGGACCAAATCATAGAACGCTATCAGCAAACCATGGATGCCTTATATCAACCGGTGACAACACCGCTGAGCGCAGAGGATTCTGATACATTAATCAATGTGGCGACCTTGGTTCCGCAGTTATTTGAGCATGCAGAGATTGCTGGCAGAGTAAGTGCAAAAAGTCCGGCACTTGCCCGTTTAATTATTCAGCATCAGGTATGGGAACAAATAGAAGCTCAACAAGTGGTTGATATGCAGCAAATGAAACAGAAGCAGCAACAAGAGTTTGAAGCTTTAATGGCTAAATTTAATGAAACTATCGAAGGATACGATGAACAGATTGCCAAATATGAGCAAACGTTAAAAGAGTTTCAGTAACTGACTATAATTTTATAAACTTAGTTAGTTATTTCTTATAAAACAGTTAGTATCGAATAAAGAGAATTAAGACAATAAAAAATCCCGCACGATGGCGGGATTTTTTATTGGATAACGATTATTTTTGCTTACTTGCGATCTTCAACTTTTACAAAATCACGGCGCGTTTCACCAGTGTATAACTGACGTGGACGACCGATTTTGAACGGTGCACTGTGCATTTCTAACCAATGGCTGATCCAACCTGAAGTACGAGCCAATGCAAAGATTACGGTAAACATAGACGTTGGGATACCGATAGCTTTCAAAATGATACCAGAGTAGAAATCAACGTTTGGATATAGGTTACGCTCGATGAAGAACGGATCTTCTAACGCAATTTTCTCTAGTGCCATCGCCAATTCAAGTTTAGGATCGTTGATACCTAGTGCTTCTAGTACTTCATCACAAGTCTCTTTCATTACTTGAGCGCGTGGATCGAAGTTTTTGTAAACACGGTGACCAAAACCCATTAGCTTCACTTCACGGCTCTTCACTTTTTCCATGAATTCAGGCACGTTTTCAACAGTACCGATTTCATCTAGCATCTCAAGAACAGCTTCGTTCGCGCCGCCATGTGATGGTCCCCAAAGAGCTGCAATACCAGCAGCGATACACGCATAAGGGTTTGCACCAGTAGAACCAGCTAAACGTACTGTTGACGTAGAAGCGTTTTGCTCATGGTCAGCGTGCAAGGTAAAGATTTTGTCCATTGCGCGAGTGATAACGTCGTTTTTCTCGTAGTCTACGTCAGCAGGTGTTGCAAACATCATGTATAAGAAGTTTTCTGCGTAGTTAAAGTCATTACGCGGATACATGAACGGTTCGCCTTGTGAGTATTTATAACTCATCGCAGCAAGCGTAGGCATCTTAGCAATCAGACGAATAGCTGTGATTTCGCGATGTTCTTCATTGCTCACGTCTAGGTCTTCATGATAGAACGCTGATAAGGCACCAACAACACCAACCATAATAGCCATTGGATGCGCGTCGCGGCGGAAGCCTTCAAAGAATTTACGCAATTGATCATGAACAGCAGTATGCTCGCGGATTTTTTCGAAAAAGTCTGCTTTTTGCTCAGCAGTAGGTAGATCACCATGTAAAAGTGCATAAGCAACTTCTAGGTATTCAGCGTTGTTCGCTAGCTCGTCGATAGGGTAGCCGCGGTGTAATAACTCGCCTTTGCCACCATCAATATAAGTAATCTTTGATTCAACTGGAGCAGTTACTTTAAAACCAGGGTCATAAGACCAAAATCCTGATTCTTGTAAAGCAGCAATATCGATAACTGGGCGCCCTAAAGTACCTTTAATAATAGGAAGTTCGTATTCTTCACCATTCACGGTTAGTTTGGCATTAGTATCAGCCATAAATTGCTCTCCATTGGTTTGACTTGTTAGAATAAATTACTACAGACGCATACCCTCGCGTCATTGTCGGTTGAACGGTAAAAGTGCATTCAACTCATTTAGTACGCAGGGTATATTAGCAGCAATTCTTGATGATTTGAAAAAACTTTTATGGACCATGTGTCCAATTGGCGCGGTGTGGCGGTAGTTATTCGCTGTAATTTTTGTATCAAAATATGTCTGTCAGGTTATTTTGCTTAAAATTCATCTGTTTTTGAGCAAGTTTATAGCAGCATTATCGAGCCAATATTTTGGGTTTGTAAATATATTTTAGAGACAAAACTCATAAATAATGACACCAAAAACTGGCAGACTATGCCTAGTAAGCGGATTAAAGTTTGTCATAATAATCACTGTTAAAACCAGTATTATCCTTATTCATCCATTTATTGATTAAATATGTATATATTCTTACTGAATGGATAAATTTGTAATTATTGCTCAGGCATTTTATAATTGTAGGAATTAACTGGCACTAGCTTTGCGCGAATTAATAAATGACCATGTTATAGTGTCGTTCAGAGCGTCTTCTATTCATGCTTATTTACGATTGTCTGGTGTTACGATAGACCAAACCGCATTCTATGGTTTGAATTTTCTTCTTAACCAATCCTTTTTATTTGTTTGGCACAAGATTTCGAGTGCCTAATATAAGGTCTGCTCTGATATAGAAGACATAGTAACGTTGTCTTACTATTCATACGACCTCTAAAATAGACTGGTTAGTCGATGTTACTCATGTTTATTCTCTTTGTTGTATAATAGATAGGTTGTTTGATAGGCCTGTCGATTCGACAAGCGACATTGAACAGTCTATCAATACCTTTATATACATGATCCTTTCTTCATATTTAGCGCAAACTAAACGAAGTCAGCTAGCTCTTCCTTACTTTATTCGTCTCGTGTGTTGCTCAATGCTCAATTGGCACTATTTATATTTATGTCAGGCGTTGATAGCAGATACAGGAGTATAACCGCAAAAGGATGCCCGCTGTGAAAAGCAACCGACCTATTGATCTGCCTTTAAGCCAAGTGATTAGCGTTAATCGCTCACCGATCGCGATCGCCTCTATCTTGCATCGTATCTCTGGCATTATTTTATTTTTATTGATTCCTGTCATGTTATGGATACTACAGAACTCATTGGCATCGCCTGAGAGTTTTGCGACCGTATTTGACAATGTACTTGTGCGCTTTTTGGCGTGGATATTTGTTGCCGCCATTGCATATCATTTTGTAATGGGTATCAAACATTTATTTGCTGATATGGGCATGAACGAAGAGCTAAAATCTGGCCGCACTGCCTCTATGGTCAGTTTTGTGATTGCAGCGATTTTAGTTGTCGCGTCATTTGTATGGGTGATGTTCTAATGATAAAAAATGATTCAGGAATCAAAAGTGCTACTGGTCTGACAGGTTCAGGCTCACGTGATTGGATTATTCAGCGTATTAGTGCTGTTGTTTTAGCCGTTTATAGTGTGGTGTTGCTGGGCTTCTTTTTGACCCATGGCGATGTCACTTTTGTTGAATGGTCATCATTTATGACCAGCCTACCGATGCGTCTATTCAGCTTGGTTGCAGTACTTGCACTAGCTGGTCATGCTTGGGTTGGGATGTGGACAGTATTTACTGACTATATTACAACAGGCAAACTGGGCTCAAGCGCAGCAGGTTTACGTTTAGTACTACAGTCATTGATGATTATCGCTATTTTAGTATTTCTATTTTGGGGCATCATGATTTTTTGGGGTAACGGTTTCGGTATCGCTGCCGTTTAACCATCTCATAAAAAGCTCTGATATCTATATATAACGACGGATGCATCCAACTAATACATTAGTTGGCAAAGTATTTTAGAGTCATCCGTTGATAGCCAAGAATAGTCATAGCATTGGACTGGCATTACTGATCAGCTAATCTGATTATAGTTGAGTAGGCTTAGTTCAGTATAACGATAGATATGCAAATTAAGTGGTTAACGATTATTGAGAGTCTTTATTTTATAAGCATATGAAATGGCCAAATAGTGAGCCTTTATAGCTGTAATAGAGATGTCTTAAACAGTCTTTGATTTACTTTTACGCATTAACAGGCATTAGGAAAACCGTAATGGCAACTAGACAAGACAATACCATTAGTAATATCAAGACCCTAAACTACGATGCAGTTATCGTTGGTGGCGGCGGCTCAGGTATGCGTGCTTCATTGCATTTAGCGGAAGCGGGCATGAAGGTTGCAGTCCTTACCAAAGTATTCCCAACGCGTTCGCACACAGTTGCCGCTCAGGGTGGTATCGGTGCAAGTTTGGGTAACATGAGCAATGACAACTGGCACTTTCACTTCTATGATACCGTTAAAGGATCAGATTGGTTAGGTGACCAAGACGCTATCGAATATATGTGCCGTGAAGCGCCAAAAGTAGTCTATGAGCTTGAGCACATGGGCATGCCGTTTGACCGTAACGAAGATGGTACGATTTATCAGCGTCCGTTCGGTGGTCATACTTCTAACTATGGCGAAAAAGCAGTACAACGTGCTTGTGCCGCTGCTGACCGTACAGGTCACGCATTACTACATACGCTATATCAGAAAAACCTAGAGCAGGGCACTGAGTTCTTTATCGAGTGGATCGCGCTTGACTTGATCAAAGACGAAGCTGGTAACATCAACGGTGTTGTTGCGCTTGAGCAAGAAACGGGTACGATTGCGGTATTCCAGTCACCAATTACTGTCCTAGCAACAGGTGGTGCTGGTCGTATCTTTGCAGCTTCTACCAATGCTTATATCAATACTGGTGACGGTATTGGCATGGCAGTACGTGCTGGTATTCCATTGCAAGACATGGAGTTCTGGCAGTTCCACCCAACTGGTGTTCATGGTGCAGGTGTACTATTGACTGAAGGTTGCCGCGGTGAAGGTGCTATCTTGCGTAACAAAGATGGCGAAGCGTTCATGGAGCGTTATGCACCAACCGTGAAAGACTTGGCACCACGTGATCTAGTCTCACGCTCAATGGACCAAGAAATCAAAGAAGGCCGTGGTTGTGGTCCTAATGCTGATCATATCGTAATGGATATGACGCATCTAGGTGTTGAAACCATTATGAAGCGTCTACCATCAGTATTTGAGATTGGTAAAAACTTCGCCAACGTTGATATTACTAAAGAGCCAATTCCAGTAATACCAACCATTCACTACATGATGGGTGGTATTCCAACCACTATTCATGGTCAAGTGATTGTACCGGATCTAGAAGCAGGTACTGATGAAGACGGCCTATATGCTAAAGGCAATGTGGTTAAAGGTCTTTATGCAATCGGTGAATGTGCTTGTGTAAGTGTACATGGTGCTAATCGTCTAGGTACGAACTCTCTACTAGATCTATTGGTATTTGGCCGTGCAGCTGGTAAGCATATTGTTGATGAGTTCCATCATGCTGATCATAACTATAAGCCGCTTGATCCACGCGTCCTTGACTTTACAGTGAAGCGTTTAGACAAACTGCAACAGTCTACTGAAGGCTACAACGCGCAAGACGTGGCTGATGAGATTCGTGCTACGATGCAAAAACACGCTAGTGTATTCCGTACGCAAGCGATGATGGACGAAGGCGTTGAGAAAATTTTAGCGCTAGGTGAAAAGATCGACAAGATCCATCTTGGCGATAAATCACAAGTGTTCAACACAGCGCGTATTGAAGCATTCGAAGTTGCTAACTTGTATGAAGTAGCAAAAGCGACAATGATATCTGCAGCGAAGCGTCATGAAAGCCGCGGCGCGCACAGTGTATCCGATTATGATCGTCCAGAAGATGATGATTACGCACCTAACGGCCGTAATGACCACGATTGGATGAAGCATACTTTATGGTACTCTGAAGGCAATCGCATCATTTATAAGCCAGTACGTAAAGTGCCATTAACCGTTGATTATATCGAACCAAAAGTCCGCGTCTACTAATTCTAGACTGCATACTTTATATATAGTTGATAGATAACAGCAGTGTTAACGTTTTATCCCTTATTAATTTATTAAAAAGGTGACCGCCAGCTACATGCTCATGCCAGCGCTACGACGCTATTAATTGGTATCCGATATTGGTTATCAGTACTGATTAATAGCTAGCGCAAATATGTTGCAATCTTTGTATGCCCGCCATCACCTACGTGTGGAGTTTAGCATTATGAGCCGAGGTACTCGCACCATCGAAATCTATCGCTACGATCCTGATCTGGACGCAGCGCCACGCATGCAAACTTATACGATTGAGCTACTTGATTCAGATCGTATGTTGCTTGACGTACTATTACGCCTAAAGAAAGAAGACGAAACGCTTACTTTCCGTCGCTCTTGCCGTGAAGGTATTTGTGGCTCTGACGGCATGAACATTAATGGTAAAAACGGTTTGGCATGTCTAATCAACATGAACACGCTACCAGAAAAAGTAACGGTTCGTCCGCTACCTGGTTTGCCAGTGGTTCGTGACTTGGTTGTCGATATGAACCAGTTCTATGAGCAATATGAGAAAGTACATCCTTACTTGATCAATGATCAGCCAGCACCGCCAACTGAGCGTTTACAGTCACCTGAACAGCGTGAAAAACTGAACGGTTTATACGAATGTATCCTATGTGCTTGCTGTTCAACCAGTTGCCCATCTTTCTGGTGGAACCCTGATAAGTTCCTAGGACCATCAGCGTTATTACATGCCTATCGCTTCGTTGCTGATAGCCGTGACGGTGATACTCAAGCACGTTTAGCTCGCTTAGACGATCCGTTTAGCTTGTTCCGTTGCCGCGGTATCATGAACTGTGTATCAGTTTGTCCAAAAGGCTTGAATCCAACCAAAGCGATCGGTCACTTACGTAATATGTTGATTGATCAAGCTGGTTAAGCATAAGTAATCGATCTTTATAGTTACTATACGAAAAACACCACCTATATATTAGGTGGTGTTTTTGTTAGTTAAAAAGCTGATATATAGATTTATCACTGTTTATAGCTAACTTGTCATTTAAAAATATGATGAATTTAGCCTATTGAAAAATAGGTATTAAATGATTTAAGAGTAAAACTGTATGGTCAATACGTTGGTCGTATGTAAGAAGAAATAATATATAGACAATCACCCTATATAATCGAATATAGACATAGTCGAATTTTGTTATAATTGTATTTGGTATTTAATGAGATGGTTAAAGCGTCTTTTTCAGCGCTAAATATGTGCTGTTTGAACACATTGTGACATTATCGGGCTAAAATACTATGCGCACAATGATTATGCGTTTATAATTGATGATAGATATTCATTACATAAATACCTAGTATTGAACAAACAAACTATGTCGCAAAAAATGGGCATGATAATCTATACAGCAATGTATGTCTGTCTGAAAAGGCAGGATTTATCAGCAAATTTAGGGTAATCCAGCATCAATGACCAGTTTATAGGTTAGCTGAAAATATAATTATCTATTAATAGCTTATCATTAATGGATTGGTTATGACTCAAAGAAGTATATATAAATTAATGTTGTGAAACGAGCTAGATGAGAAAACTGAGCGTTCACAAATAGTTTTATTTTTAGACGGGTATTGCAATAAGACTTGTTACCACTATTTAGCATCACTTGCTCTTGTAGACAATGACAGCAATATTCTATGGTGATGGCAATACTTAGGGATAAAAGTGTTTTATCGAATAGTATTTAACAGGATATGACACATTGTCTAAGTACCTGAGCATACAACGACTGACACAATAATAAGCACGATTCCATTCATTTATCTATCAAATAGACGATTATTATGAATAGTATAACCAAAGAAAAATCTGGCCAAGTACATACTGAACTGGCTGCCGATAACGCCAACTATATAGAAGCTCTCTACGAGCAATACCTAACAGACCCTGATAGTGTTGATACTGACTGGCAAACGTACTTTGAACAGTATAAGTCGCAGAACGATGCTCAGCATAACGCTATCAAAGATCAGTTCTTACTACTTGCTCGTAATCAAACGGCAAATAAGAGTAGCAGTACTGATACCGACTCTAGCAGCTCTGCCAACTGTGATCCTAAGCAGATGGGCGTACAGCAATTAATCTCAGCATACCGTCGTCGCGGTCATCGCCGTGCCAAGCTTGATCCTTTAGATTTGCATCCACGTGCAGAAGTAGAAGATTTGACGCTTGCTTATCATAATTTGTCAGAAGCTGATCTCGATACCGTATTCCCGACCAATGATTTAGTCATTGGTAAAGATGAAGCGACATTGCGCGAAATCATCGAAATTATGGAACGTGTTTACTGTGGGCATATCGGTGTCGAGTACATGCATGTTACCACCAGTACCGAAAAGCGCTGGATGGAAGAATACCTAGAGACGAATCTAGGCTATATCAAATTCGACAAAGAAAAACGTTTATCTATTCTTGAGCGCTTGACGGCTGCTGAAGGTCTAGAAAAATACCTTGCTCGTAAATATACAGGTGTTAAGCGTTTTGGTTTGGAAGGTGGTGAGAGCTTCATTCCTGCTATCAATGAAATCATTCAACGTGCTGGCGGATATGGCACAAAAGAAATGGTCATTGGTATGGCTCACCGTGGCCGCCTAAACCTACTAGTTAACATCTTAGGTAAAAACCCTGCAGACTTGTTTGATGAGTTTGATGGTAAAGTACAGCCAGAAAAAGGCTCAGGTGACGTTAAATACCACAACGGTTTTTCATCTAATGTGATGACACCAGGTGGCGAAGCGCATTTGGCTTTAGCATTTAACCCATCGCATCTTGAAATTGTCGCGCCAGTACTACAAGGCTCAGTACGTGCCCGTCAAGTACGTCGTAACGATCAGCCACTACTAGATAATACTGGTGGTAATTCAGTATTACCTATCGTGATTCATGGTGATGCTGCTTTTGCTGGTCAAGGTGTGGTTCAAGAAACCTTCCAAATGTCACAGACCCGTGCTTATACCACTGGCGGTACTGTGCATATCGTGATCAATAACCAAGTTGGTTTTACTACTAGTCGTCAAGAAGATGTTCGTTCAACTGAATATTGTACTGACGTTGCCAAGATGGTTCATGCTCCTATCCTTCATGTAAACGGTGATGATCCTGAAGCAGTCGTATTTGCTGCTCAGTTAGCATTAGATTATCGCCATAAGTTTGACAAAGACATTATCATCGATTTGTTCTGCTATCGTCGTAATGGCCATAACGAGGCAGATGAGCCATCTGCAACTCAGCCATTGATGTACGCTGTGATCAAAAAGCTTCCGACTACTCGTACTCTTTATGCGCAAAAACTTATCGCAGAAGGCATTTTGAATGCCGAAGAAGAGAAACAGTACGAAGATGACTATCGTGAGTCTTTAGACCGTGGTGATTATGTTGTTAGCTCATTGGTTCAAGAGCCTAACGAGCAGTTATTTGTAGATTGGAAACCTTATCTAGGTCATGACTTGGTTGATGACTGGGATACCAGTGTTGATATCGAAAAGCTTAAAGGCTATGGACGCCGTATGGCCGAAATGCCAGAAGGTTATAAGCTACAGCGTCAGGTTCAAAAAGTCGTTGAGCAGCGTCTAGCGATGCAAACGGGCGAAGAGCCTCTTAACTGGGGTGCAGCTGAGACATTGGCTTATGCATCATTGGTCGATAACGATGGCGTATTAGTACGTATTACTGGTGAAGATGTAGGCCGTGGTACTTTCTCACATCGTCACAGTGAAATATACAATGTCAATGATGGCAGCATGTATGTACCGTTGTCTCATTTGAGCGAAAATCAAGCGCGCTTTGCCACTTACAACTCATTGTTATCAGAAGAAGCGGTACTAGCTTTTGAATATGGTTACGCGACCACTGTACCGAACGCATTGATCGTTTGGGAAGCACAGTTTGGTGATTTCGTTAACGGTGCTCAGGTAGTGATTGACCAGTTCATCTCAAGTGGCGAGACCAAATGGCAGCGTGTTTGTGGTTTAACGATGTTGCTACCACATGGCTTTGAAGGTCAAGGCCCTGAGCATTCATCTGCACGTTTAGAGCGTTTCTTACAGCTATGTGCTGAAGACAATATGCAGGTCATTACTCCAACGACTCCTGCGCAAATTTATCATGCATTACGTCGTCAGGCAGTACGTCCTATTCGTAAGCCGTTGATTGTTATGTCACCAAAGAGCTTATTACGTCATAAGCTAGCGACTTCTAACCTAGAAGAGCTTGCTAACGGTAAGTTTGAAACGGTATTGCCAGAAATGGACGATCACAACGCAGATAAAGTGACTCGTATGGTTCTTTGTGGTGGTAAGGTTTATTATGATTTGTTAGAGCAGCGCCGCGCATTAGGTCTCGATCATGTAGCTATCGTTCGTATTGAGCAATTGTATCCATTGCCAGAGACTCGCTTAATCGCTGAAATCGAAAAATACAGCAACCTAACTGAAATCGTATGGACGCAAGAAGAGCCATTGAACCAAGGCGCTTGGTACTATTTAGCACCGCATATGTTCCGTATTGTCGTACCGCATCCAACCAAAGCAAAAGTCATGGAGCCAGTAGCGCGTCCTCCTAGTGCAGCCCCTGCAACAGGATCACCGAAACTGCATGCTCAACAACAGCAAGCACTCATTGCTGGTGGCCTTGGCATAAGTGTTGATGAATTAGCTCAGTAACACCTTGTCTAATCAAAGATTATAGAAGATAAATGAATCAGGCGATGACAGTCAGTGTTTTTTAATAAAATATAAGCAAATTTATTAAAAGATTACTGACTGCCTATCACGACTTAATAATAAGTATGAATATCCAAATCTAAGGAGTATATCGATGGCTGACATCAAAGCCCCCGTTTTTCCAGAATCGGTTGCCGATGGCACAATCGTTGAGTGGCACGTCACTGAAGGTCAACAAGTTAATCGTGATGACCTATTGGCTGAAATTGAAACTGATAAAGTTGTATTAGAAGTTGTGGCACCTGATGATGGTGTATTGACCAAAATCGTAAAGCAAGTTGACGATACTGTATTGTCTGATGAGCTTATCGCTCAGTTTGAAGCCGGTGCAAGTGCTGGTGCTAGCGCAGAAGAAGCGCCAGCAGTAGATCCAGACCAACCAGCTGCGCCAGTTCAAGCAAAACAAGCTGCCGATGGCGGTGAGCCTGTTCAAGCAACAGATAAGAAAGGCGAAGCTGATCATAAAGATCAAAGCCCAGCAGTTCGTAAAGCAGCAAAAGAGTCAGGCGTAGATCCTAAAGAAGTTGAAGGTAGTGGCCGCGGTGGTCGTGTAACCAAAACTGATATGGCTAATCCAACATTGAAATCAGACAGCAGTATCAAGTCTGATAGCGGCCGTCCAGTTGCTGAATCGATGGGTGAGCGTACTGAAAAACGTGTTCCAATGACTCGTCTTCGTAAGCGTGTTGCTGAGCGTCTATTATCAGCATCACAAGATACAGCGATGTTGACGACGTTTAACGAAGTGAACATGAAGCCATTGATGGACATGCGCGCTAAATATAAAGAGAAGTTCGAAAAACGTCATGGCGTACGTTTAGGCTTTATGTCGTTGTTCGTAAAAGCAGCGACAGAAGCGCTAAAACGCTTCCCAGCAGTAAACGCTTCACTAGATGGTGATGACATTGTTTATCATGGTTTTTATGATATCGGTGTAGCAGTATCTTCAGATCGTGGCTTGGTTGTTCCAGTATTACGTGATACTGATCGCATGAGCATGGCTGACGTTGAAAGCACAATCCGTGAGTTTGGCGGTAAAGCACAACAAGGTAAGCTTGGTCTAGAAGACATGACTGGCGGTACGTTCACTATCTCTAACGGTGGTGTATTTGGTTCATTAATGTCAACACCTATCTTGAACCCACCACAAACTGCTATCCTAGGTATGCACGCTATCAATGACCGCCCAATGGCTGTCGATGGCAAAGTTGAAATCTTACCAATGATGTACCTAGCATTATCTTATGACCATCGTATGATCGATGGTAAAGAAGCAGTACAGTTCTTAGTAACTATCAAAGAGTTGGTCGAAGACCCTGCAATGCTACTACTAGACCTGTAAGCTTTTAAGCTTGTATTGGCAACCGCTGATACAAGCTTTTTAACTTTGGTATAGATAATGATTTTTATCAATCAGCAATCGCTTGATGCGCTGATAACTGTATTTAAATGAATTTAATAATGGTGATTTGCTATTGATTATCGATGAGTGAGTCTATCTCATTGACATAGTGTATTAACTGTTCAGTGTAGATAACGCTGATCTATCAGCAAGATAACAACCAGTTTAAATGACACATACAATTAAAAATAGGAACGTACTATGAAAGACAATTATGATTTAGTCGTCATCGGCGGCGGTCCTGGTGGTTACGAAGCAGCTATTCGTGCAGGCCAGCTCGGTATGAGTGTTGCTTGTATCGAAAAGCGCGTTTATAAAGGCGAGCCAGCACTTGGCGGTACTTGCTTAAACGTTGGTTGTATCCCATCAAAAGCCCTACTTGACAGCTCACATCGTTACGAAGCTACTAAGCATGACCTTGACGAGCACGGTATCAGTACTGGTGACGTTGCTATCAATATCGAAAAAATGATAGAGCGTAAAGAAGGTATTGTTAAGCAGTTGACTGGTGGTGTTGCCGCGTTGCTAAAAGGCAATGGTGTTGACTGGCTACAAGGCTGGGGTACATTGGTCGACGGTAAAGGCGCTGACAAAAAAGTCAAATTTACTGCTCTAGAAGACGAAAGCGAAACGACGATCACTGCTAAGAATGTCATTCTTGCGGCAGGTTCTGTGCCTATCGAAATTCCTGTTGCCAAAACTGACGGTGACCGTATTGTTGATTCAACTGGCGCACTTGATTTTACCGAAGTACCTAAGCGTCTAGGCGTTATTGGTGCTGGTGTTATCGGTCTTGAGCTTGGTTCAGTATGGCGTCGTCTAGGTGCAGAAGTAGTCGTATATGAAGCACTTCCTAGCTTCTTAGCTGCTGCTGACAAAGACATCTCAAAAGAAGCTGGCAAAATTCTGAAGAAGCAAGGTCTTGATATCCGTGTCGATACCAAAGTAACCAATGCTGAAGTTCAAGGTGACCAAGTTGTCGTCACTAGCGAAAGCAAAGGCGAATCGAGCGAGGAAAGCTTTGATAAGCTAATCGTTTGTGTTGGTCGTCGTGCTTATTCTGAAAAACTACTTGGCGATGATAGTGGCATCACATTGACTGAACGTGGCCTTATCGATGTTAATGACCAGTGCAAAACCAATCTTGATGGCGTTTATGCTATCGGTGATTTGGTCCGTGGTCCTATGCTTGCGCATAAAGCAATGGAAGAGGGCATGATGGCTGTTGAGCGTATTCATGGCGAAAAACCTCAAGTTAACTATGACACTATCATCAATGTCATTTATACTCACCCAGAAATCGCATGGGTAGGTTTGACTGAGCAAGAAGCTGAAGAAGCTGGCTATGAAGTTAAAACAGGTTCTTTCAACTTAGCTGCTAACGGTCGTGCATTAGCGCAAAGTGAAGCGCAAGGTTCTGTGAAAGTAGTCGCTGATGCGAAAACAGATCGTCTATTAGGTATGCATGCTATCGCTGCTGGTGCTGGTGATATCGTTCATCAAGGTATGATCGCGATGGAGTTTGTCTCTAGTATTGAAGATTTGCAGTTGATGACATTTGCTCATCCAACTATTTCAGAAGCAGTGCATGAAGCTGCTCTATCTGCAGATGGCCGTGCTATTCACGCTATCCAGCGCAAAAAACGTAAGAAATAAGTAGTTGCTCGTTTAGTTATTATCGATTTACAACCTGATTGGGGTATCGCTATTTTGGTGATGCCACAATCATGAGTGCGTCAGACGTATGATTAATATGTATATGTGCGCACTTGATTTCACTTTTTATTAATTGTAAAAAATAAAGGATACAATCAATGAATTTACATGAGTATCAAGCAAAAGAGCTATTAAAAAGCTACGGTTTGCCAATTCAAGAAGGCATCATCGCTCATAACGGCGAAGAAGCTGCTGCAGCTTTTGATAAAACCCCAACGGATATCGCGGTAATCAAAGCGCAAGTACATGCTGGTGGTCGCGGTAAAGCTGGTGGTGTAAAGCTAGTTAAAACTCGTGAAGAAGCTAAACAAGTTGCTGAAGAGCTGATCGGTACTAACCTAGTAACGTTCCAAACTGATGCTGATGGTCAGCCAGTCAACTTTGTATTGGTTGCAGAAGACATGTATCCAGTACAAACTGAGCTATATCTTGGCGCAGTCGTTGATCGTGCAACTCGTCGTGTAACTTTCATGGCATCTACCGAAGGTGGTGTAGATATCGAAGAAGTAGCACACAGCACTCCAGAAAAAATCTTCAAAGTACACGTTGATCCTTTAGTTGGTTTAATGCCTTTCCAAGCGCGCGACGTTGCGTTCAAACTTGGTCTAGAAGGCAAGCAAATCAATCAATTTGTTAAATTGATGACTGGCGCCTATAAAGCATTTGTTGAAAACGACTTTGCTCTAATGGAAATCAACCCATTAGCTGTTCGTGAAAATGGCGAAATCGTTTGTGTTGATGGCAAAATCGGTATCGACTCAAACGCACTATATCGTCTGCCAAAAATCGCAGCACTACAAGACAAGACTCAAGAAAATGAGCGTGAGCTTAAAGCAGCTGAATTTGACCTAAACTATGTTGCTCTAGAAGGTAACATCGGTTGTATGGTTAACGGTGCTGGTCTTGCAATGGCGACCATGGACATCATCAAATTGTATGGCGGCAAGCCTGCTAACTTCTTGGACGTTGGCGGCGGTGCAACTAAAGATCGCGTTGTTGAAGCGTTCAAAATCATCCTAGAAGACAGCAGTGTTGAAGGCGTACTAATCAACATCTTCGGCGGTATCGTACGTTGTGACATGATTGCAGAAGCTATTATCGCTGCTATCAAAGAAGTTGACGTACAAGTACCAGTTGTTGTTCGTTTAGAAGGTAACAACGCTGAGCTAGGCGCACAAATCCTAGAAGAGTCTGGACTGAAATTGATTTCAGCTCAAGGTTTATCTGACGCGGCTCAAAAAATTGTCGATGCTGTTAAAGTGTAAGTCTTTAAATATAAGTGTTTAGAGATAGACGCTTAAGCATAGTAGTCAAATCGTAATAGCGGTTTTTATAATAAAGATTGGTTATCAAAATCCGATAACAATAGCTATAAAGACCACTATTACAAGACAACCGAATACAAGGAAAATATAATGAGTGTATTAATCGATAAAGATACCAAAGTATTGGTACAAGGTTTTACTGGTAAAAATGGTACGTTCCATTCTGAACAAGCCATCGAATATGGTACAAAAGTAGTTGGTGGTGTGACTCCAGGTAAAGGCGGTCAAACACACCTAGGCCTACCAGTATTCAACACCATGGCGGAAGCCATGGAAGCGACTCAAGCTGACGCTTCTGTTATCTACGTACCAGCACCATTCGTACTAGACTCTATCGTTGAAGCAATCGATGCTGGCGTTAAGTTGATCGTTGTGATCACTGAAGGCGTACCGACTATCGATATGCTAAAAGCAAAACGCTATCTTGAAGAAGCTGGCGACGTACGTTTGGTTGGTCCTAACTGCCCAGGCGTTATTACTCCAGGTCAGTGCAAAATCGGTATCATGCCAGGCCATATCCATCAGCCAGGTAAAGTAGGTATCATCTCACGCTCTGGTACGTTGACTTATGAAGCCGTAGCTCAGACTACTAAGCTTGGTTTTGGTCAGTCAACTTGTATCGGTATCGGTGGTGATCCTATCCCTGGTATGAACCAGATTGACGCATTGAAGCTATTTGAAGCTGATCCACAAACTGAAGCTATCATCCTAATCGGTGAGATCGGTGGTACTGCTGAAGAAGAAGCTGCTGCTTACATCAAAGACCATGTAACTAAGCCAGTTGTTGGTTATATCGCTGGTGTTACAGCTCCAGAAGGCAAGCGTATGGGTCATGCTGGCGCTATCATCTCTGGTGGTCAAGGTACTGCTGAAGAGAAATTCAAAGCGTTTGAAGATGCTGGTATCGCGTACACACGTGACCCATCTAAGCTCGGTGATAAGCTAAAAGAAGTTACTGGTTGGTAAGATAGGCATTAGTCTACAGTTAAACTACTAAATCTGCATTGAAATATGATAAAGACACCCCTACAATGGGGTGTCTTTTTTATTATAGAGAATAAAAATGTTAGATATTTTAAAGCTTATTGGAAGAGAAAACAGACTCTTCGATCAAGATATTACTGACAAAGAAGAGCAATTGCTTACTACTATAAACAAATCAAGCTTTCTGGTAATAGGGGGAGCGGGCTCTATAGGACAGGCTGTTACTAAAGAAATATTCAAAAGAAATCCTAAAAAATTACATGTCGTAGATATAAGTGAAAATAATTTAGTTGAATTAGTAAGAGATTTGCGTAGTAGTTACGGCTATATTGACGGAGATTTTCAGACATTTGCTTTAGACATTGGTTCAACTGAATATGACGCCTTTATCGAGAATGATGGTAAGTATGACTATGTTTTGAACCTATCAGCGCTTAAACATGTACGTAGTGAGAAAGATTCTTTTACTCTTATGCGTATGATCAATGTAAACATATTCAACACTGAGAAGACAATAAGACAATCAATAAAAAATGGTACCAAAAAATATTTTTGCGTATCAACTGATAAGGCAGCTAACCCTGTAAATATGATGGGTGCTAGCAAAAGAATCATGGAAATGTTTTTGTTAAAATACTCACAAGAAATAAATATTTCTACTGCAAGGTTTGCAAATGTAGCATTTAGTGACGGTTCTTTACTTCATGGCTTTGAGCAAAGAATTAAAAAAAACCAACCAATTGTAGCTCCTTCTGATATTAGACGCTATTTTGTAACTCCTCAGGAGTCAGGAGAGCTCTGTCTAATGTCATGTATATTCGGTAAGAAAGGTGACATTTTTTTCCCAAAGCTTAGTGAGGATTTGCATTTAATCACTTTCTCAGATATTGCGATAAAATATCTGGAAAATAAAGCAATTATCCCTTACTTGTGTGACTCTGAAGAAGAGGCACGGCAGTACTTATCTACTGATTCTAAATCGCATAATAACACCTGGCCATGTTTGTTTGTAAATAGTGATACTACAGGCGAGAAAGATTTCGAAGAGTTCTATACCGATGAAGAAATTTTGGATCTTGATACCTTCAATAATCTAGGTATTATTAAGAATGAAGGCGACGTTGATTCTGACTTAAATCAGAAATTAGAGTACTTTACCAATGAAATCAATGCAATGAAATCTTCTTTAAAGTGGACTAAAGAAGAAGTTGTAAAGTTGTTCTTTTATATGCTTCCTGAATTTGGACATAAAGAGACAGGAAAATATTTGGATGGAAAAATGTAATGGATAAGAAACTTGTAGATTTTGTAAAAGATTATTATGAGACAAACGAATTTATACCATTGCATGAACCTAGATTTAATGGCCTAGAAAAAGAATTGGTTAATGAGACAATCAGCTCCACCTTCGTTTCGAGCGTTGGTAAGTTTGTTACTCAATTTGAAGAGGATTTTTCAAAGTTCATAAAAATTCCAAAATCTGTTGCAGTTGTTAATGGTACTGCAGCTTTGTACATGTCACTGTATCAGTGTGATGTTCAGAGTGACGATTTGGTGATAACACAAGCTCTAACATTTGTAGCCACAGCAAATGCAGTGCATCAGCTTGGTGCGGAATGTGTATTTGTTGATGTATCACCTAGTACGTTGGGAATGTGCCCAATAGCTCTAGAGAGTTATTTGGTAGAAAATGCTACCTTAAATGAAGAGGGCAACTGTATCCACAAGAAGTCAGGTAAGAGCTTTAAAGCCGTTGTACCTATGCATACTTTCGGCTTTCCAGTAGAAATTGAAAAAATTGAAAAAATATGTCGTGAGTGGAATATATCTTTGGTAGAAGATGCTGCTGAGTCTTTAGGAAGTTACTTTAAAGGTAAGCATACAGGTACTTTTGGTAGAGTGAGTGCATTTAGCTTCAACGGTAATAAAATCATCACGACAGGTGGTGGTGGTATGGTTGTTTGTAATTCAGTTAGCGATGCTAATCATGTTAAACATCTTACAACAACGGCTAAAATAGCTCATCCCTATAAATTTCATCATGATGAATCAGCATTTAACTACAGAATGCCAAATTTAAATGCTGCTCTTGGGTGTGCTCAGCTTGATAAGTTAGATATGTTTGTTGAACAAAAAAGAGAGCTTGCAAAACAGTATCAGTTATTACTTAAAGGTTCTAACTTGGCGTTCTTCGCTGAACCTGTTAATACTAGAGCCAATTATTGGTTAAATACCATCATTTGTGAAGATATTAATCACAGAGATTCGATGCTTAACTATTTAAACGACAATAACGTTATGAGTCGACCAATATGGGATCTTATGACTGATTTACCGATGTATAAACATTGTGAGTCAGATAATCTCAAAAATAGCCGTTGGTTTGCTGATCGAATTATTAATGTTCCTAGTAGCGTAAGAAGTCTGAAATATGAAAAATAAAATCATACTTATTGGCGGTGGTGGACACTGCCATTCTGTTATTGACGCTATTGAGTTCGCTGCTGAATATGAGATAGTAGGAATTGTAGATCACATAGATAAGGTGGGTAATGACATAATGTCTTATTCTATTATCGGTACAGATGATGATTTAGCATTAATAATCAACGAGGTAAAGTACGCTTTTATTACTCTAGGTCAGATCAAAACTGCAGCAGTTCGTAAGTCATTATTTGAAACGATTACTGCTTTAGGTTATAAAGTCCCAAATATTATTTCTCCTTTGGCTTATGTGTCTAAATCAGCGACTCTAGGCAGAGGTAATTTTATAGGCCATCAAGCCATAGTAAATGCTAATGCTGTTATTCACGATAACTGTATAGTTAATACTAAAGCATTGATAGAGCACGATGCGATTATTGACTCACATTGTCATATAGCTACCGGTGCAATTATTAATGGTGGTTGCAAAGTCCATAGCGAAGTATTTGTTGGTTCAGCATCGACTACTAAACAAGGTGCTACTATAAATAGTAAGTCATTTATCAAAGCAGGGAGCGTCGTAATATGAGCGATAATAAATCTGTATTTATCATTGCAGAGGCAGGGGTAAACCATAATGGTTCCTTGGATTTAGCCAAAAAACTAGTATCAGCTGCAAAAGATTCAGGTTCTGACGCTGTAAAATTTCAAACGTTCAAAGCTGAAAAATTGGTAAGAAGAGATGTTAAGCAGGCAGCTTATCAAACAGCAAATACAGGAATAGAAGAATCGCAGTATGAAATGTTGAAACGGTTAGAGCTATCGGATGAAGAGCATGAAGAGTTGAATAACTTCTGTATACAGAAAGATATTAAGTTTATGTCTACACCCTTTGATTTAGATAGCATTGATTTTTTGGCTTCATTGAAAATGGAAATTTGGAAAATTGCTAGTGGTGAAATTACTAACGTTCCATATTTAAGAAAAGTTGCAGCTGTGGCAAAAGACATTATTTTATCTACTGGAATGTCTACCTTAGAAGAAGTTGAGTTTGCCGTTAATATTATTAAATCAACAGGTTTTGATTTAACAAGACTGACATTACTTCATGCAACTTCCGAGTATCCTTGTCCAGTTAATGAAGTTAATCTTAAAGCAATGATTACATTGAGAGATAAATTTAACGTGAAAGTAGGTTATTCAGATCATACTCAAGGTATTCATATTCCTTTTTTAGCGTCAGCGATGGGGGCGGAAGTAATAGAAAAGCATTTTACACTAGATAGAAACTTAGAAGGTCCAGATCATAAATCTAGTTTAGAGCCTAACGAACTTTTAGAAATGGTCACTCATATACGTCAATTACCATTTGTGTTAGGGACAGGTGAGAAGAAGCCTAGTATTAGTGAGTCAAAAAACATTGTTCTGGCCCGAAAGTATATAGTAGCTAAGCAAGATATAAAGATTGGTGATGTCTTTAGTGGGATTAATTTAGATACGATGCGTGCTGGTGGTGAACTATCTGCTCGCCACTGGGATAATGTCATTGGAAAAAGATCGGACAGAGACTATATGTTGGGCGAAAAAGTAAAGATAGAAGAACTTAATAAATAAGGTGTTACTTCATGAGTTATTCAACGAAAATAGTGAACTCTAAGTTAGAACTAATGAGTTATAAGACTCAAATAATACATCTTTTCTCGCTTGCGTTTGAAAAAGATATGGATGAAAGTTTATGGGAATGGGCTTTTATGGAAAATCCATGCGGCGACCCTATTGTTTCTTTATGTTTTGAGGGCGATGTACTTGTGGGCCATTATGCCATTATACCTTATGACTTAACCTATCAAGGTCAGGTGATAAAAGGCTCTCTTTCTATGACAACTATGGTACATCCAGAGCATCATAAGAAAGGCATTTTCGTTGAACTAGCTCAGCAAGTATATGGTGTAGCGGAAGAGCTTGAATATGATTTGGTATTTGGTTTCCCAAATAAGAATTCTGCTCCAGGTTTTGAACGTAAGCTGGATTGGGTAATTGACAAAGAATACCATGTTATCAAAATTACTAAAAATGATATCAACCAATATTTCTCTGAACTTGGGCCAGAGTCTCTGAGGTTTGATTTAAACAACAAAGAGTTGATTGATTGGCGCTTGTCGAAGCCAAACTGTAATTATGAGCAATTAAATGACGGGCTTATAGTTAAAGAGTTTGAGGGCAGCTTAGATATTATGCATCATGAAAGAGAGTTCTCTGACATTAATGATGATATTAACTTGTCAATCATTTCTAAATGTGCTCCAGAAGATAGTAATGTTCTATTTGACTATGTATTTGGTTATAGATTTTTCAATCAAGATTTAAAAAATCTACCGATTACTCCATCGTTAATTCTCTCGGATGTTTTTTAATGAAAATTCTTGCTTGTACTTCTATCCGTTCAGATTATGATTTAATGAGTCCATTATATGAGCTCTTAAACAAAGATAATAATATTGAGCTTAAATTATTAGTCAGTGGAGCTCATTTATCTAGAAATTATGGATATAGTGTTGAGCAAATTGAAAAAGATGGGTTTGATGTACTCTTAAGAGCTGAAACTTTGATCAGTTCAGACTCAGCAGTTTCAAGAGTGAAAACAGCAGGTAATTTGCTTTTGTCATCAGCAGATTTGATAAATACCTACCAGCCTGACCTGATTATATATGCAGGAGATAGAGAGGACGTTTTGATTTACTCTATGATAGGTGGCTACTTAAATATTCCTACAGCTCATTTCTTCGCTGGAGACCACGCTCCAGATGGCTATATTGACAATCCAGTTCGGCATGCAACCTCAAAATTATCTACTGCTCACTTTGCATCTTTACCCATACATGGACAAAGGTTAATAGATTTAGGTGAAAACCCTAAACGTATTCATGTTATTGGCAATATTGCATTAGATCGATTTGTGAGTTTTACACCTTTGCCTACCGAAGAGCTAGAAAAATATCTTGATCTCTCGATTTTTAACAAAAGCTTTGCTATTGTCATTTTTCATCCCATTACTGAAGAGAAACACCTTGCTAGTAAGTATTTTGAAGATATCTTATTAGCTCTATCCAACAATGGTATCCCTGCTTATGTTGGATATCCAAATGTCGATCCTGGTAATCATTCGATTATTGAAGTTATTCAAAAGTATGAGTCCGATGACAATTTTGTATTTTATAAAAACCTTGATAGACAGGTGTTTTTATCATTGTACAAGAATGCAAGCCTACTCATTGGAAATTCTTCTTCTGGCGTTTGCGAAGCGGCATCGGTTCAAATGCCAGTTGTCAATGTCGGTAAACGTCAGGTTGGTAGGTTTGCAGATGAAAATGTAATATTTGTCGATGGCGAGTATGAGAATATTAACAATGCTATAAAAACAGTTACTAGCGACGGCTTTAGTAATAAATTGAAAAATTTGAAAAATTCATATGGCGATGGTGATAGCGCACAAAAAGCTTATAACATTATCAAAGAAACTAATTTCAATGAGCTACTTGCAAAACCCGATGATCCATTAAGACGAAATATTTGAGAATAATATAAAGGTAATTATATGAATAAAGTATTAGTAGTAGCTGTTCATCCTGATGATGAAACAATAGCTTGCGGTGGAACTCTGTTAAAACACAAAGCTAATGGTGATGAAATACATTGGTTAATCTGTACGGAAACAAACAAAGAGGCAAATCCAGAGTTTTATAAAGTTAGAGAAGAGGAAATACAGCAGGTTAGTGAGATGTTCCAGTTTGATTCGGTACATCATTTGAAATTTTTAGCAACTAAAGTTGATGAGTATACTGATTCTGAGAGAGTAGGTAGTATCTCAAAAGTTGTCAGTGAAGTTCGTCCTAATATTATGTATTTGCCTTTTAGGTGCGACATCCATAGTGATCATCGTTACATTTTTGAAGCTGCATATAGTTGCACTAAAAGCTTCAGATATCCCTTTGTGAAAAAGGTATTGATGATGGAGGCGCCAAGTGAAACCGAATTTGCATTAAGCTTACCATCAGAGTCTTTCATTCCTAACGTATTCAACGATATCAGCGAGTATATCGATCGTAAGGTGGAGATTACGAAAGTATACGAAAGTGAAATAGGTGAGCATCCTTTTCCTAGAAGTGAAAAAACGATTAGAGCATTAGCTGAGTTCAGAGGTTCAACTTGTGGTAGCGATGCAGCTGAAAGCTTCATGCTATTAAAAGAAATTATATAAGGATGTGTCTAATGGAAAATATTGACAAAATTAAGCTGCCCTTACAAGCATCTATAAGGGATGCACTCAACATTATTGACGATGGTGGTTTGCATATCGCTGTCGTCACTGACGAAAACCATCAACTGATTGGTCTTGTTTCAGATGGTGATATACGCCGAGCATTACTAAGTGGTAAAAATTTAGAAGATTCAGTGATAGATATATTAAATAAGCAACCCATCACGGTAAGAAAAAATGAGTCTAGGGAAGATATTTTAGCTAAGGCTAAGAAATATAGACTCAGTCAGCTACCTGTGGTAGATAAAAACAATACGTTGCTAGATGTGATAGACATCACGAGATTAGCAACGGCACTCTCCAAAAGTAATCCTGTGATATTAATGGTAGGTGGATTAGGGACTAGGTTAAGACCCTTAACAGACAAAATACCAAAACCATTACTTAAGGTAGGTGATAAACCTATACTTCAGACCATTATTGAGCAATTTAAATCACATGGATTTAAAAACATTATCCTATGTGTTAATTATCGCTCTGAAATGATTAAAGAGTATTTCGGTAATGGTAAAGAGTTTGGTGTAAATATTAGTTATGTTGACGAACCAAAACGAATGGGTACAGCTGGTGCTTTAAGTCTGATTAAAGATATTAAAGAACCTTTTTTTGTCATGAATGGTGATCTACTAACAAACATAAACTTTGAGTATCTTTACAAATACCATTTATCCACGAATGCTGAAGCTACGATGTGTGTAAGAGAGTACGAGTATCAAGTGCCATATGGTGTGATAGAAATGAAAGGTAACAGTATATTAAAGATTACTGAAAAGCCGATTCAAAATTTTTATGTCAGTGCTGGTATATATATGTTGGATCCTTCAGTATTAAAAAACATACCTGAAGATCAGTTTTATGATATGCCAACATTATTTGAAGATATTATGGGAAGTAGTGGCAGAGCAGTATCATATCCAATAAAAGAATATTGGATGGATATCGGGCAAATGGATGAGTTTGAAAAAGCCAATGAAGAATACTCTACTTATTTCTGATTAGAATAAGTATACGAAAAATAAGAGGGAATATATGAATTTCTTAGTAATTGGTCTAGGCTCAATGGGTAAACGACGTATTAGACTCCTACAAAAAAATCTAAAAACGATCGATGTTTTTGGAGTTGATACTAATGTAGAACGGGCAAATAATGTTCAAAACGAATTTGGTATAACTATATTTGAAAGTATTACTGATGCTATTGATACAGTAAAATTTGATGCGGCCCTAGTATGTACTTCTCCAATAACTCATGAAAATATAATCTTAGAATGCTTGAAGTATAACTTGAATGTATTTACTGAGATTAATCTTATTAACTCTTACTATAATAGAATTATACAAGAAGCAGATTCCAAAAATTTAAAAATATATTTATCTTCAACTTTTTTAAAGAGAAAAGAAATACAGTTTATTCGACAAGAATGTGCTGATCAACCTATTACATATAGATATCATGCAGGACAATATTTGCCTGATTGGCATCCATGGGAGAGCTATAAAGACTATTTCGTTAGTAATAAGCTCACCAATGCTTGTAGAGAAATATTAGCTATAGAGCTACCATGGCTGATTAGTTGCTTTGGAAAGGTTGAAGATATTAAAGTATTTAAGACTAAGATTAGTTCACTTGAGATAGATTATGATGATACTTATCAATTACTGATGCAACATTGTAGTGGTGTCATTGGAAGCTTGACAGTAAATGTTGTATCAAGAGTTGCCAAAAGAGATTTTGAAGTTGTTGGAGAGCAATGTCAATTAAGCTGGGATGGCACACCTAATGGACTATATGTATTTGAGCAAGACACTAAAGCGATGACTCAAGTAAAGTTATATGACAGTCACGAACATCTAGAGTCATATACAAAATCTATAGTAGAAGATGCGTATTTAGAAGAGTTAAAAGAGTTTGTTAAGTATCTAACTCAAAGCGATTTTGTACCAGAATATAGTTTTGAACAAGATTATAGTGTAATCGAGGTTATTAATCGTATTGAGAGTCAATTATGAGAATTTTATTTTTTGGCTTAGGATCAATTGGTCAGCGCCACTTAGATAATTTACAAGCTATTCTAAGTGAACGTCATTTAGAAGCTACTATTGAAGCCTTTCGTAGTTACCCCGTTAAAGAAACAGATGGTCACTTTACTAAAGTTAAGATGCTTTATCATCCAGATGAGATTGTGGGTGACTACGATATAGTTTTCGTTACTAATCCAACTAATCAGCATTATTCCACGCTTATACAAATGTTTGATCGCGCAAAGTATTTCTTTATCGAAAAGCCTGTTTTTGAATCAGTAAAGAGTATCGAAAAAATAATTACTAAGAATGAGCAATGCTACGTAGCCTGCCCATTGAGACATAAGTTGATATATAAAAAACTTCATGAGCTTGTCAATGCTAATAGTGTGCATTCTGTAAGAGTTATTGCTTCTTCTTATTTACCTAGCTGGCGAACTAGTGACTATAGAAATTCATATAGTGCTCAGAGTAGTCAAGGTGGTGGTGTTGAACTAGACTGTATTCATGAGCTTGATTACATTATTGATCTATTTGGACTACCTAATCAAAGCTATAGCACTATAAAAAAAGTTTCTAACTTGGAGATTAGCTCAAACGATCATGCTAGCTATCTACTAGATTACGATGATAAAGTAGTAGAGTTGCACTTAGATTACTATGGTAAATATAATCGAAGAAATATAGAGCTCATTACAAATAAAGGTCTAATTGAAGTTGATTTTATTAAGAATACTATCAGTCAAGATGGTAACGTTATTGAGACGCTACCTGAAGAAAGAAATGATTTTTATATTAATGAAATGAACTATTTTATAGACCTAACTTTGCAAGGTACTGTCAATATCAATACTCTTAAACAATCATTAGAAACTCTAAAAATTGCAATAGGCGAAGCATGAAAAGTTTATTATTTACTATCTGTGGTAGAGCGGGATCGAAAGGACTCAAATCTAAAAACTGTTTAGATCTGAGTGCTCTACCTTTAGTACTTTATAGTATTTCAGTTATCGATTTATTCAAAAAATGTTCAGAATATCAAGTAACTATTGCCTTGAATACTGATAGTGAAGAGCTGCGCAGTATTGTTGAAAATCATTATGATGTCTCTATTGTTCCTAGAAAGGCTGATATCGCGGATGACAGTTCAAGCAAGTATGAAGTAATCAAAGATTGCTATGCTTATTTAGTTAGTCAAAATCAAAGCTTTGACTTTGTTATTGATTTAGACATTACCTCACCGCTCAGAAAGTTAGATGATCTTATCAATATAGTGGGTACGATAGCTGATAATGATTATGACTGTGTATGCTCTGTCGTCGAATCAAGAAGAAATCCTTATTTTAATATGGTTGAGAAAGTTGGTAATAGTATCCGGCTAGTTAAGCCTGCAAGTTACACTGCTAGACAGCAGACACCAAGAGTTTATGATCTCAATGCTTCAATGTATGCATTCACACCAAAGTATTTACAGGAACATGGCTCAATATTCGAAGGTAATTTGGGTATTGTAGAAATGCAGGATTATTGTGTACTTGATATTGACTCACCACAAGACTATGAATGGATGGAAGTTATACATAAAGTATTGATTGAAAAAGATAATGGTATTAAAAGTGTTTATAGTAATATTTCGAATTTAGCAAAAAAGGGTAATTGATATGTCATTTCAAAGAAAACT